>NZ_DJTD01000024.1:0-12999 GCF_002440385.1 Sphingobacterium sp. UBA6317
CGCTTTACATAATTTGTTCCTTTTTCCATAACGATTCTTTTTGTGTATCGATATTTCAGGACGAGACAATAGGTATAAAAAAACAGCTCCAGTAGAACGGGAGCTGTTTTTTTATACTTTAGAATTTTAGTTGTATCTTCTGCGTAGGACGTTGTATAATTTTTCAACGGTATGCGGTTTATCTGCCCATTTATTTTTAATCGCATAATTTGTCTGCAAAAATGCATCCGCTTCCGCATAGCTTGTAAATCTATTCAATAATTCGACAGCCTCACTATACGCTAAACTATACCCATTAAACAAATCCTTAATAAATAAGAGCTTATCATTTAAGCTTATTCCTGCTTTAATATCTGTGAGTTTATCGCTATGTCCAGATTGATTTACCTGATAAACACGGTTCTGCACGCCAGCTTGCTTCTGTTGAGAGATAATTTCATTTAAGGTCAATGGTCTCGCGGGAGCTTCTTCAATGACCGTATTGATTTCTTCCTGAATAAACACTTCTTGCGGCTGCTCAATTACGACTTCTTTTGGTTCTTCGATGACTTCTGTAACGAAGACAGTAGGTTCTTCAACTTGCGCTGTAACTTCCTTTTCTGCCTGATAAGCTAATTCCTCCACTGGAGCAGCCTCAAAAACCGGTGGCGTTGCAACAACTGGCGGCGCGACAGGTTCAGCAATTGCAGGGCTAGGCTCTCCCGATTGTATCGGTTCACTTTCAGAAACAAATGAGGTTTCTGGCTCTTCCAATTTTACAGGTTCACGTTCAGAAACAAATGGGACTTCGTTTTCCCCCACACTGGTTTCTTCATTTGCTACAATGGCTTCTTCATTTCCACGGTTGAAATCTTCAACTGGTTGAGCTTCTTGAATCTCGCTTTCAGTCGGTTCAGCAACAACTTGCTGCGCTGAAGTTCTAAGGGTGGAAGGCGGTGTAAAATAGTTGTTGAAAGCAATCTTCTTACTGTCTAAGGCAGCAGTACTTAACGTATGCTGCGATTGAGTTCCCTGAAGAACGGCCTTGGTCTTAAGTAAAGTTATGTAGGCAGCCACAGCCTGTGCCTTCGCTTCTAGTGTTACTAATTTGTTAATTTCGGACAAGCTGCCCTGTTCCGACAAGGTCAGATACTGTCCATTTAAATCCTGTAATAAATCGCCTATCGTATTAAAAATTTCCTCTTTAGTACCCATAATTCTATTTGAAATCACCAATTAATTATTTATAACACTTATACCTGCAACCGATCAAAAAGTGGAAAACCCAATCCTTTGATTTAGAAATATTTGGATTTACGCCCAATTTTTGCTACCCAAATTTAATATTTAATTCTGATATTAGCGGTGTCAAAAACAGAATATAATGGGAGGTCATTTTACAAAAATCACCTTATTTGCGGACCTTCCGACAAAATTAAATTAATCAAATGCTTTTTTCCGAACATAATTTGGCTTTGCGCCCCGCACAATATGGTAGCATTGAAATTGTCTGTGGATCGATGTTCTCGGGCAAGACTGAAGAACTGATTCGCAGGCTAAAACGAGCACAATATGCACGTTTGAATGTCGAAATCTTTAAACCAGCGGTTGATAAGCGATATGATGAAAAGTTGGTCGTTTCTCACGATAGCAATAGCATCCCATCAACACCCGTTGATCATTCTTCAGCGATCCTACTCTTAAGTTCATCGACCCAAGTTGTCGGAATCGATGAAGCACAATTTTTTGATGACGGTTTGACAGAGGTATGTGTCAAATTGGCAAATAGTGGTATCCGGGTGATCGTTGCCGGTCTCGATATGGATTTTCAAGGGCAACCATTTGGTCCAATTCCCAATTTAATGGCAGTAGCCGAACACGTCACGAAGGTGCATGCGGTTTGCATGCAATGTGGCGCTCCAGCGAATTATTCCTACCGCCTGACCAAGGATACGGAAACCGTGCTTTTGGGTGAAAAAGAAGCTTATGAACCACGGTGTAGACCCTGTTATTTCGGCTTGAATAAGTAAATGATCCAAAAAGTTAACTAAAATCTGCCAAAAGGACCATAAACGCTATTTGGCATAGGATTTGAAATATACTTTATAAATAAGAAGATTAACGCTTTTAATAGCGACAAAATACTTTTCATAATTTAGGTTTATAATTGGTTAGTTAGCACCTCCTTGCCCATCAAGGGGGTGTTTTTTTGTTAAAAAAGAACGCTGTCCCCAGGTTACTGAGAACAGCGTTCTTTTTTCATGAACTCCTATAGGCAAGGCTTAAGGCTGAACACCGTAATTTATAACCTTACGGCCAATGTTACCTGTTTGATCCATTCCCTCGACGATGACCTTGTAATTTCCATTTCCATCGGCATTATAAAATTGAATGGCAGCTTCCCCCGTCTCTGTGATTGAGACTTTCGGATTCCAGTAAATGGTCGTTCTCAAATCGTTTACAGCCTTTCTTTCCGGCGTATCGTATTTTGGAATATAGAATTTGCGTTCTTTAATATAACCTAGAGGATACATATCGATCACATTTGATTTTGGCAACATGCTCTCAATTTCACTCAATGACATTCGCGGCTTCTTCGCTTCCACTTTTTTCGTATAAATGGACACAACACCATTATTTTGATACATTCTGGAGACTGTTCCCAATTCATCACGTAAGAAGATTTCGATTCCTTCGATATCCGCGACATTGATGCTGTTCAATCCAGGCTCATCAATAGCCATACCGTTCAGAAAGAACTGAACAGGCGTGCGTCCCCCCGCATTATAATCGCGGGAAACATAATATTTCAATGTCTGCGGATCATAAGTAATGCCAGTTAATACCGTTTGAAGACACATGGTCAACACGTTACAACCGGTCAAACGCTCGGGTTCAATACGGTGTTCCGGCATGGATAAGCCCGAAATAGATGGAAAATCTTTATTGGTGATTGCTTTCTTCACTACGCCTGTCACTTCGACCTCATCCAGAAGGATCGATTTTCGATACTCTTTTCGGCTATTCGCCAAATAAGGAGCAAAAGCCTGGTCTATATTCGGCACAAAATAACTTTTATAGCCATTATTCTTATCGATCTCCGGGTAAAAGCTCTGATCCATATTAATAACCAGGCTCCGGTAATTGTCGTTAGAGCGGGCATTAACCGTTACTTTAGACGAGTCCGGGAACACAAGATCCTTAAAGGTGAATCGTCCATTCTGATCCGTATAAACGTCTTTCTTAATATTACGCGAAGGAACCGATAAAAGTAACCCTCCATTTGGATAAGGGCGTCCAGTATTCATCCGAAGTATACCGGATAATTCAATTCCTTGCTCGGGAAGAAAACTGATCTGTGGCAACTTCTCCGATATAAGTGTCGGGTAGTCAAATCGACGGTATCCCTGTGTCATTAATAGTGCATCCAGCGCTTTATCCCGATTGGGATTCTTTTCATCGAAATATGAATTTGGGTTTTCTACATTTCCTTTGAGGTCCGAAGTCAACAGAAAGTTGCTCACAATAGAGAGATCTGCCTGATCATTATAAGGAACTTTGGATTCGTCTATTACAGCGACTGAATAGCTTCCGGGGAACTTCTGCCCATTGTTGTCCACAGCAAGTTTAAGATTGACCAAGTCTTTAGCCTTATAGCTTTGCTTATCGCTGGTAACTTGAATATTTAAAAGCTTTTCACTTTGAACAAATGCCAAGCGTTCGCTGATAGGTTTTCCGTCCGGACTCAATAAGGTTACCTGAACAATACCATTTGGCAAACGCTCTTTCGGAATATTGACCAATGCAGACGAAGATTTTAAATTCACCTGTGCGCCAAAACAGAGATGGCCATTCGACTGAACCAAAACATAATAAGATTGCCCCGGGTTCTTTGAAAAATTCTCCTCGCTAGTTACCACGGCAAACTCCGCATTCGTGGCATCCTGTTTTACAAAAACAACATTTGCCTTGTCACTGACAACAGCCGGCAATTTGTATTTGCGCTCCTGTCCATTCTCAAACTTCACAACAGCTTGATAATTTTCTCCTGCGAGCGGCAGTAGAGAAAAATAGCCCATTCCAGTTCCAAAGTCTGCAAACTCCGCTACCGACTTGCCCTTTGAATCCAAAATACTACCTTTTACCTTTAGCCCCTTACCATCGGATCCAATGGCTTTAAATGCAACTTTTTTGGCCAATCCAGCGATAATATCACCCCCTTCAGGAAAGAATTGCACATCTGCATCCCACAAGGCATTTTTGAGCAAGAAGGAACTGGACAAAGGTTTTTCATTTTTATTTTCCTGAATGCTAATCTTCAGTTGTCCTTTCTCCAGATTTGCCTTTTCTTTTGCAGACAGGTTTATGGTTACTTTCCCCAGCCCATCGGTCTCAGCTTTGCCCTTGTCGAAGGTTTCCCATCCCGACACAAACTCCCAATTGATTTTTGAATTGATCATCGGTTTTCCTGTACGATCGCGGAACTGTATGACAGCTTGGGTTTTATTACCACCAATGTTATTTTGAAATTCAATGTTCGTTATCAATTTCTTATTGATTACATCCCCGATTGGCACCACTTTGTTAAAAAAGTAAGCATTATCAAAGTTGGCCATCCATTTTGTGTAGGCCCTAAAGCGATAATTGTCCTGAGACATAAATTGAGGATCAAGTACAATCTGCCCATTTCCTACCCCTTTATCCAATGGAATTTTTAGTGTCTGAATCAGGGAATCGCGACTGTTCAGCACTTCCACATAAGCTATTTTACTCGGCTCATATTCGGCCAAATTGCGGGATAAATAGGTTGAAAACCAGAGAGTATCCCCTACAGCATAATAAGGCTTGTCGAAATGTAAATGTACCTTTTCAACTGGGTAAACCTGAAAATATTTCTGAACTCGTTCTACGATTGTATTAATAGGCAATGTAGGTGTAGTCTGGGCATAAGTGGTCCCTATTCCTAACAGTCCTATCGATAAAGTCAATAGTTTTATGTGCTTCATTGAAAGTCTTAGAATAAAAAATGAATAGCTAAATATATTCAATTTTGAGCAAAGACCAACCCCATTGGGGTATTTTTAACATTTATTATACCTATTCATAGGGTCATTACCAACTTGTTAAAGGAAACTAAAGCAATGGAGCCAAAAGCCTACAGATTGAATCTACTCCTCTTTTCCAGCGGCTTCGGTGCATCCATTTTCGGATTGTAATCAGATCTGAAACTTCAATATCAGCCAAAAATTGCGTATTAAGACGATCACAAAGCGTTTTATCCGATACAATTCCCGAGATTTCAAAATTGATGTAAAAACTTCTGATATCCAAGTTTGTCGTACCGATATAGGCCAGCTTCCCATCGATGCAGATGGTTTTGGCATGCAGAAATCCCTTTGTATAGAGGTATACATTAACTCCTCTTTCCAACAGTGGTTTTATAAACGAGAATGAGGCATGCTGTACAAAAAACGAATCAGACTGGGCCGGCAACATCAAGTCCACACGGACTCCTGAAGATACCGCGAGCATTAAAGCGGTCGTCAATTGATCGCTGGGAATAAAATATGGCGTACACAACTGTACATATTCTTTTGCTTCGTTGATACCGGCAATAATTGCTTCCATATTGAAAGGCGCTGGCGATCCAGGATCACTGGCTGTAAATCCTACTCCACTCGCATCTTCATCGGTAAGTGGAAATCGGTTTAAATAACCTCGGCCCAATTCAAACGATTCTGCATCTGTCTGGTTCCAGCTGTTCCAAAACTGGATTTGCAAGGTATTTACTGCTGCGCCGACAACCATCATCGCCGTATCCCGCCAGTAAATCTCATTTTTTCCGTTATTGATATATCGATCTGAAATATTGATTCCGCCGACAAAACCTATTTTCCCATCGATCACCGCTATCTTGCGGTGATTTCGGTAGTTGCTATTCGCCAAGGAACTAAAGGTCACCGGAAGGAAAGCTTGAAACACAAAATCGGGTTTATGCCGCCGTAAATATCTAATCACATCCGGAGCACCAAAACTATCCAATATCAGGCGAACAGTCACGCCAGCCTTTGCTTTTTCTTCTAGAATATGTAAGATTTCCTGCCCTACATCATCCATTTCCCAGATATAATATTCCATGTGAATGGAATGCTGCGCAGCTTTAAGGCGATCTATAAGTACTGGAAACTTTTCTTCCCCATTGATAAACAGGGTGACATCGTTGTTGAGGGAAAAAGTAGAGATCTTCTGATTTTTAAGGTAGCGGTATACCATAGCCAAACTACCGATCCGCTCATTTAACGTATAGATATGTTCCTCCATAATTTCGGATTCCTTACGCCAGGCATCCAGTAGCTTTTTGGACTGCTCGCGATACACACGCTTCATCCTTTTGACCTTCTTAAACTTCTGACCAAAGAAATAATAACTGAGCAAACCGACGACAGGTAAGAAAACAATGACCATAATCCAGGCGATGGTCTTAGAAGGATTACGGTTTTCGATCAAAATCGTCCCGATTACACCAATATAAAGGATGAGTAAGGGAATCCAATAATAGGTTAATGCAATCTGTAAAATATGATGAAGTACCTCCATATTGTGTGCTAAGGGTTTTACCAAATATAATACTTAGCATCGACATATTGTTTGTCGTTAAACACAGTTTATTGCACCATCGACATGAATGAACGGACTTAAATAGGGAATATCTAAATTGGCACCCCGGAGTATAAACCATATCCCCAATAAGAAATAGAGAAAAGGAATCCATTTCGAAAATCCAATTTTGAAAGATCGGGAGAAATTTCCCAAAAAAGAAAACACAAACAAGAGCGGGATAGTACCTAAGCCAAAAAACAACATAAAAAAGAAACTCTGCTGTGGGCTATCCGCATTTATGGACGACATAAGCGCCATGTAGACCATACCACAGGGCAACAATCCATTCAGTACACCGGCAACAAAGCTACCGCCCGGTTTATAGAGCCATTTCGACAATAACCGTACGATTGGCTGAACAGCCTTCGTCTGCCAGCTGGCAATTTTTCGATTATGTTTACCAATAAGCTGAAATAAAGCAATTCCAATCAGGATGACACCTGTAGCCCAGCTTAGACTACGCTGCCAGCCCTGGATCTGCGCAAATGTTCCGATCGTACCCAGTAAAAGTCCCAAACAACCATAAGTCAGTACCCTACCGGATTGATACAGTATTTTATTTAAGAAAACGTTCCAACCAAAGCCTTGCCTTCCTTCAATGGCGAAAATTAATGGACCACACATGACCGCACAGTGTATGCTTCCAAACAATCCCATGAAAAATGCAAAGTAGGTATAACTCATTTCCGTAAACTAAAATAAAATATGCTCTTCAAACAAAAAATCCTTACCTACACTCTTCCAGTCGATATATAAATTCCACATGCCTTTATCGAACGTGGAAATGGGCAGTGTATATAAATTACTGGTTGTCTGAAAGGGCAATTCTTTATCCAATCGATTATCCGAAGGTTTTCGAAACAGCAATTTTCCCTTATTATCTTTGGAGACAAAATGAATATACAAGGTATCTTGCCTGATTTCAATTGTCGGTGATTCCTTCATCATCAATACATTCTGCTTTTTATCGTAAGCTTGATCATAATTCAGTCCCTGCTCGTAATAATCGTCTTCTTCCAGACTATCCGAATCGTGACTCACCATATATATTCCTGCTCCGACTATACACAACATAAATACCGCCAAGGTTAAAAAAATTTTTGTACCCCAATTCATTGTTTTTCATTTTAATTCATACCCGGAGGCGCTATAAAAGTAGTTTTTAAACTTTCCACTTTCTTATCGCCCGAATAGATAGCTAATTTTACATTACTTTTATAGGTCTCAACATCCTTATTTGCGATAATTAGAAAAAAGCTCAGTGTCGCATGCCCATCTTTACTCAATTTTTGAATAGGATTGACCAGTTGAATCTTTAAGCGGGGGTCATCACAGACCAATTTAAAAGGCATTTCTTTACCAGACTTATTAATCAATTCCAAAGAATACAGGTTGCTTATTGTCTTATCATCACGAAGCTGGTAGGTACTTCCCTTTGCGCGGAGCAGTCTACCGTCCACCTGAGAACGATTGAACAACAGAAAACCAAAAATCGACATTAAAGCAACCAGCACGACCGAATAAGCTATTGCTCTCGTATTGCTTTTTTTCTTCAGTGTTCCTTCAATCTCACCCATTGGATAAAAACCAATTAACTTTTTCGGCTTTCCGATTTTGTCCATCACAGCATCACAGGCATCTATACAGGCCGTACAGCTCACACATTCCAATTGAAGGCCATTTCGAATATCAATTCCTGTGGGGCATACATGTACACAGAGCTTGCAGTCCACACAATCCCCTTGCGTCGTCACTGCATCCTTTTGCTGTTTTCCTCTTGGCTCCCCGCGTCTATGATCATAGGCGACAGTGATACTTTGGTCATCCAGGAGTACACCCTGCAATCTGCCGTAAGGGCAAATTGCAATACAGACAATCTCCCTGACGTAAGCAAACACGCCATAGAAAACCAATGTAAATATGATTATTGATATCAGTCCACCGATATGTTGGTCCAATGGATCAGTGATAATCTTCATCAGCGCATCAACACCGATGATATAAGACAAAAAGATATTTGAAATGAAAAATGATATGATTAAAAATATACCATGTTTCAAGAATTTTTTAAATTGTTTTTGATCCGTATTTGGTCCCGCATCCAATTTCTTTTGTTGCTGCCAATCACCTTCGATCCAATATTCAATTCGTCTAAATATTAATTCCAAAAAAATGGTTTGGGGGCAAGTCCATCCACACCATACCCGTCCAAAGACAACAGTAAACAAAACCACACATACCATCACGATTAACATACCGAATACGAATATGTAGAGATCTTGTGGATAGAAAAGATTTCCTAAGATGGAAAACTTTCGCTCAATAATGTTGAACATGAGAAACGGTTCACCATTTATTTTGATAAAAGGAACGATAAACAAGAACAGCAGTAGTGAATACCCAACCCACTGTCTTTTTTTGTAAAGCTCTCCCTGCGGTTTTTTGGCATAAATCCATTGTCTTTTTTTTGACTTAGATTCACCGTTATTGGCATTATTCACGACTGCTGTACTCATTGCTATTTCAATTTACTACTCTGCTTTTTTATCTGCTTCAGCTGGACCTGTTTTGGCATCATCCGCTGCTTTCTCTCCGTTTGCCGCCTGACCACCGCCATAGGATACCTCATCACCTTGCGGAGCTTTAGGGTTAGCAGGGTTTGTATCCCTTAAGGTGACAATATAACTGGCAACCTGTGCGATTTGAGCGGGACTTAACGTTTGTTCCCATGGCACCATTCCTTTATCAGGAACACCATACTTAATGGTTTTGAAGATGTCTTTAATCTCACCACCATGTAGCCAAAACTTATCAGTCAAGTTGGGTCCGATACCTCCCTCACCACTACCTCCGTGACAAGCGACACAGTTTGCTGCAAAGATCGCTTTTCCATCAGCTGCCATTTCCGGCTGAAACTTCACGCTACTTTCGTCTACATTACTCGCAGAAGCAGTAAGATAAGCCTGACGCTCTTTCTCGGCAATGACCATCTCATGTTCATATTCCTGGTCCTGGTTCATTCCGATACCCGACACCTGATAAACAAATAAGTAAACAAGGCCGAAAAAAATCGTTCCATAAAAAAGGAAATTGAACCAGATCGGAATCGGATTGTCCAATTCGCGGATACCATCATACTCATGATCTATGACAATATCCTTTTCTTCTGAAATCGGTCTGATGCCCATGATCTTGTTCCACGACTTTTTCATCCAGCCCTTATTCGCCACCTTTTTGAGTTTTTCCTCCTGGGCCAATTCAGGCATGGTAATCTTAATGATGGATTTCATCGCGCGATTGACCATCAATGCCGAAGCGAGAAGAGCCAGCATCACAACGATCAATACAACAATTAAGATATCTGTGTATAAATTATCTGTACCGAATCCTATCGTAGATTGAACAACTTCTGCGGTAGCTGGTGCAGTATCCAATAATAAACTCATATATTATAGACTTTCAGGTGAATGATTCAGTTCCTTTTCTGTTTCATCTTCTTCCAAAGGCAATTCCTTCATATAAGTAACATAGTCTTTTTTCATTCGAAACAACATGATTGCTACTGAAATGAAGAATACCAAGAAGATCCAAAGTGATGCAATTAGATAAAGCTCACTGCCGTTTAGATTTGTTATTTGCTTAAACATGGCTTTATTGATTTGCGTTAACATTATCAGCTACTTTTGGAGCTGCTTTTATATCTGTTCCTAATCGCTGTAAGTAGGCAATTACAGCCACAATCTCACGGTCAGCTAACACATTCACTTGATTTTGTTTTAGATCATCAGCAATTTTCTGTGCCTGTTTGGTGAGATCCTGTTCAGCATGTTCAATTTCCGCATCGGTATAGGGGATTCCCAATTTCCGTAACGCCTTCATTTTATCTTGCAGAATAGCATTATCCAATTTCTGATCGATTAACCACGGATATGTTGGCATGATACTTCCAGGCGAGGTAATCGTTGGATCCAACAGGTGATCAAAGTGCCATTTGTTTGGATATTTACCACCGATGCGATGCAGATCAGGTCCTGTCCGTTTCGAACCCCATAAAAACGGTGTATCGTAAACAAACTCACCCGCCTTGCTATACTCCCCATAACGGGCGGTTTCGGATCTAAATGGACGAATAGTTTGCGTGTGACAGTTTACACAACCTTCTCTCACGTAGAGATCCCTTCCCTGCAGTTCCAATGCTGTATAAGGTTTTACACTCGCAATTGTTGGAACATTTTTAGAAATTGTAAAAGTCGGCACCATCTCCACCATACCCCCGATGAGGATGGCGATAAGAGCCAGTACCATAAATAAAATTGGCTTACGTTCAAGACGACGGTGTTGAGACTGTTCATTTACTTGAACCGGCAATAATGCAGGAGCTTCTGCTGGCTCATTGGCCAAGAGCTTCCCTTGTTTCATGGTTTTGATCAAGTTAAAGGTCATTAGGAAGACCCCCGACAGATAAAGTGCACCACCTATTGCGCGCATCATGTGCATCGGCAAAATTTCTAACGTTGTCGCCAGGAAGTTTGGATATTTCAAGACCCCTTCTGGTGTAAATTCTTTCCACATCAAGCCTTGTACTACGGCTGCCCAATACATCGGGATCGCATAGAACAAAATACCCAAGGTACCTATCCAAAAGTGGGTTGATGCCAACTTCTTAGAATATAACTCGGTTTTATAAATACGTGGTATCAACCAGTACAGAATACCGAATGTCATAAAGCCGTTCCATCCCAATGCACCTACGTGTACGTGTGCTACGATCCAGTCGGTAAAGTGAGCTATTGCATTCACCTGCTTTAAAGATAGCATAGGGCCTTCGAAAGTCGCCATACCATAACAAGTAAGGGCCACGACCATGAATTTTAACATAGGCTCTGTCCGTACCTTATCCCAAGCACCACGCAAGGTCAACAAGCCATTGATCATACCGCCCCAACTCGGAGCAATCAACATAATGGAGAATACAACCCCTAAAGACTGTACCCAACCAGGTAGCGCCGTATAGAGCAAATGGTGAGGACCTGCCCAGATATAAATAAAGATTAAAGACCAAAAGTGAAGAATACTTAACTTATAAGAGTAAACTGGACGGTTGGCCATCTTAGGAAGGAAATAATACATCATTCCCAAATAAGGAGTTGTCAAGAAAAAAGCAACAGCATTGTGACCATACCACCATTGTACCAGCGCATCCTGTACGCCTTTGTAGACATAATAGCTTTTCCAGCCCGCTACAGGCAATTGGATGGAGTTAACAATATGCAATACGGCTACTGTAACAAATGTGGCAATATAGAACCAAACAGCGACATACATGTGACGTTCGCGCCGTTTGATAATAGTACCGAACATATTGATTCCGAATACGACCCAAATGAGGGTAATTGCGATATCAATAGGCCATTCCATTTCGGCATACTCATGGCTTGAAGTAAGACCGAGTGGGAGTGTAATAGCCGAGGCAACAATAATTAATTGCCAACCCCAAAAATGGAGCTTACTCAAAGCATCACTGAACATTCTTGCTTTAAGCACCCGCTGTAAGGAGTAATAAACTCCCATAAAAATACCATTACCTACGAAAGCAAAAATCACCGCATTGGTATGCACAGGACGTACACGGCCAAATGTTGTAAATTGCAATCCAAAGTTCATCTGGGGCCAAACAAGCTGCGTTGCCACAAGCAATCCTATGGTCATACCAACTATCCCCCAAATAATGGTAGCGATTCCGAAATTCCTGACAATCTTGTTGTCGTAATTAAATTGCTCTAACTGCATTACTTAAATTGTTGATTCTGGTTCAAAAGTAAGCAGCAATTTATGACAATCTAATGATGGGTAATGCGTAAAAAAGTGATGTACGTCACTTTTGTATTACAGTACTACAAGGCTTAGTTACTAATTTCGGCTACTGGTTCTAAATGACTTAGTGAAAATTGAGATTCTGAAAGGTACTTTTCACCAGTATATCTGACATCAAAAGTGACCATAATCAAATTTCCTACCGTACAGTGCGCTATTTTAATAGCAATATGGATTGAAATCAATGCTATATTCACAAATTTATTCCGAAAACATCGAGGACTATCCGCATGAAGCGAATTGCATCTATAGCGTATCTAATCTTATCAAAGTCGCAAACCTTAATCTTTCAATGTATTGTACTATCCAACTGTAGCCAGTGAGCCAAAGCCTTTTCGAAAAGGAGCAGTGATGGCATGAGCTTGAGCAGACACAATAAAGGCTGCGGGGCGGCTCCGGTCGGGGAAGTATGGAAGATAGGTAATAGCATTGTACGGGGAAGTAGCGGGTAGTACGGGGAGTATCTAAACGAAAGAAGCCCTTGAC
>NZ_DJTD01000062.1:0-4381 GCF_002440385.1 Sphingobacterium sp. UBA6317
TCCATTTTGAGACAGCCTCTTTAATTCAAAACCCTTCGGTATCTGTTAATTCTCTTTTTTTGTATTTTCTATATCTTGAGCCAGATCGATGGCACCCATTACTTTTTCTTCCAATAGCGCGAGCTTGATCACCTGGGACATTTCAGTCACATAGTGGAACTGCATATCTTTGATATAATCTTCCTTGATCTCCAGGATGTCTTTTTCATTGGATTTACAGAGAATAATATCTTTGATGTTCGCGCGTTTTGCAGCAAGAATTTTCTCCTTTATACCGCCAACAGGCAATACTTTTCCGCGTAACGTAATTTCACCTGTCATGGCTAGTTTTTCCTTCACTTTACGTTGGGTAAACAGCGATGTCAGTGCGGTGAGCATCGTTATACCAGCTGAAGGGCCATCTTTTGGAATAGCACCTGCTGGAACGTGAATATGGATATCCCAATGGTCGAAAACACGATAGTTAATGCCGAAATCCGAAGCGTGGGCTTTCAGGTAGGCTAGTGCAATCGACGCAGATTCTTTCATGACATCACCCAAATTACCGGTCAGGCTCAAACGTCCTTTTCCTGGGCTCAGTGAAGATTCTATAAATAAGATATCACCACCTACGGAAGTCCAGGCCAAGCCTGTTACGACACCGGCGACATTGTTATTTTCGTAGATGTCCTTATCAAATATTGGGGCACCTAGGATATCAAGTAGATCTTGTTCGTTTATACTTGGACTGTAATCCTTTTCCATGACAATACGTGTTGCAATACCACGTACGACAGAGCCGATCTTTTTTTCTAATCCGCGGACGCCAGATTCACGTGTGTAATCCTCAATAATCTGTTCGATGATCTTCGCTTTTAACGAGACATCTTTGGATGCCATTCCATGCATTTCGCGTTGTTTTGGCAAAAGGTGTTTTTTCGCGATTTCGATTTTTTCCTCGATGGTATAGCCATTCACTTCGATAATTTCCATCCGATCCAATAGCGCAGGTTGAATAGAACTCAAAGAATTGGCTGTCGCGATAAACATCACTTTGGAAAGGTCAAACTCCATTTCCACATAATGGTCATAGAAATGTGTGTTTTGTTCTGGATCCAATACCTCCAATAAGGCCGACGAAGGATCTCCTTTGAAATCTGCGCTCATTTTATCGATTTCGTCCAGAATAAAAACCGGATTTGCTGCCCCTGCTTTTTTCAAGGACTGAATGATACGGCCCGGCATTGCGCCGATATAGGTTTTGCGGTGTCCTCTGATTTCTGCTTCATCGCGTACACCACCCAAAGCCATACGGGTATATTTGCGTCCTAAAGCTTTGGCAATGGATCTTCCCAAGGAGGTTTTACCCACTCCCGGAGGGCCTACCAAACAAAGAATAGGTGCTTTCATATCATTTTTTAATTTCAATACCGCAAGGTATTCAATGATACGTTTTTTTACTTTCTCGAGTCCGTAATGATCTTTGTCGAGCACTTTTTGTGCTTTGTTTAGATCAAAATTGTCTTTTGTTGTTTCATTCCAAGGTAGATCTAGCAAAAGCTCAAGGTAATTGAGCTGTACCGAATAATCTGCAGCAGCAGGATTGATCCGCGATAGCTTTTCGAGTTCCTTTGTGAAATGTTTTTCGACATCAACACTCCATTTCTTTTTCTTACCCCGTTTTTTAAGCTCTTCCAGCTCAAGATCGGGCGTATTGCCACCCAGCTCTTCCTGAATTGTTTTGAGCTGTTGGTTCAGGAAATAGTCACGTTGTTGTTTGTCAAGGTCGACACGTACTTTATTCTGAATCTGGTGCTTTAGTTCCAACATCTGGATTTCTGTCGTCAGCAGTTCCAATAAAAGTTTGGCACGGTTCTCCACTTTGGGTATCTGAAGCAGTTCCTGTTTTCTGATCATTTCGACATTGATATTCGACGAAATGAAGTTGATCAGAAACGAGGGACTTTCAATATTTTTGATGGCTATACCAGCTTCACTAGGTAAGTTTGGCGAAAGTTGGATGATCTGCAGCGCCATTTCTTTTAAAGTAGAAATTGTCGCTTTAAAGTGCTTGGTCATCTTCGGTTTCGCTTCGTTGAATTTCTCCACACGCGCCTTTAAATAAGGTTCGGTTTCGACAATTTCCAACAAGTTGAACCGTTGTTTTCCCTGGATAATGACGGTGGTATTACCATCAGGCATTTGGAGTACTTTAATGATATGAGCTACAGTGCCCACTTTATTTAGTTCTTCAAATCCTGGGTCCTCTACAGTCATATCCTTCTGAGAAACAACACCAATAGTTTTGCTGCCTTTATAAGCTTCTTTGACTAATTTGATGGATTTATCTCGACCTACGGTAATCGGAATGACAACACCGGGAAATAATACGGTATTACGTAAAGGCAAAATAGACAATGCTTCTGGAATTTCAGCATTCGCCATATTATCTTCATCCTCTTGTGTAAGTAAAGGGAAGAATTCGGTATCCTCTGCAACGATTGGAATTGCTTGACTGAAATCAAAAGTTTCGAATTTGCTCATAGTATTTATTTTGTGTATTTGGCAGTCGCTGACATGTTGACGGCTGACTTTCAAATTTTAAGCTTCTATTATTGTTTCCCCTATATTGCAAGGGAAGTGCCAATTGCTAAAAGTGAGCAAAATTACAAATCTATTTTCTAGAATAGGAAAAAAAGGCAGGTTAAATAAAATTTATCTGCCATTTGTTGGAAAAATAGGCATAATAATTGTAATATTGGAATGTGAAAGGGCACCGATGGCAGTTCTTGCGTTTAAAGAAATCAATCGGCGGTTTTTTCAAAAATGTAGAAACGATCACACGTGATCATTAAAGAGTGAATATAAAAACGTAACTAGTTAGATATGAATTTAAAATCATTTAAATTGGGTTTGTTTACTGGGGTTTTTGCCTTAGTTGCTTTTAGCGCGAATGCACAACAACCAAAACAGGCTGAGCATAGCAACGCTAATGTGAGAATGGGGCAGAAAGCTCTTTTGGATGGTGATTTCAAGAATGCCGAGTCATACTTGACAAAAGCCCTACCTCAGGAAGGGAAAGATCCGGACGTATTATATATGTTGGGATATTCTCAATTTCAAAATGGTGATTATAAAAAATCAGCGGAGACTTTTGGAAAAGTAGTTGCATTGAACGGTAAAAATGCAAATGCTTTATATTTCAAAGCGAAAGCAACAAACAACCTCGCTACTCAATCCACAAATAAGACATCTGTTGCCAACAAAGAGCAGTTGTTGAAAGTTGCTATTGAGGATTATTCAAAAGCAATTGCCATTACGCCTACTGATTCGAAATTCTATCAAAATAGAGCGATTGCGAATCGTGATTTAGGTATCTTGATCGGAACAGCGGGTACGCCGAATTACAATAAGGCAATGGCAACTGACGCTTATAACAATGCAATCAAGGATTATGAAAAAGTGTTGAGCTTTGATGCATCGAAAAAAGATATTCAAACAGAAATCAAAAAAGCGAAAGTATATAGAGATAACTTGAAATAGTATCGCTATAAAAGCATAGAAAAAGGGAATGCCAATGGTATTCCCTTTTTTTTGTGCTTATTAATTTTGTACCTATTGATTTTGTACCTATTGATTTTGTACCTATTGATTTTGTAACTATTGATTTGTGCCGGTTGAAATGTACTTATAGGAATGTAACGGTTGGTCACAAATGAGATCCAGTTTCATTTAGAGGGGTGAGTTTCGGCAGTTTTTACTCGATAAATTTCAAACGAAATAAGCACTGAAACTGTTCTTTTCCTAAATCAAAATGAATATTATGGAAACGAATCGATTGTCAAAGGAAATGCAGGAAATTTTAATCAGTCAGATGACAAAAGAGGCTGAGGCTGCACAGATTTATTTGGCGTTGGGGGTATGGGCAGATGATCAGGGTTATGGCGGAATCGCCAATTTTCTGTATAGACATGCCCAGGAAGAGCGAAATCACATGACTAAAATTATGGGTTATATTCTGGAAAGAGGTGGACGCCCCAGAATACAGGCTATTGCAGCGCCCCCAGCTGACCCGCAATCGCTGACCGAATGCTTTAATCGCGTTTTTAAACATGAAGTAGATAATACCGAAGCGATCTATAACATCGTCAATTTGGCGTTGGCGGAGAAGGACTGGGCAACATGGAACTTTGCACAGTGGTTTGTTAAGGAACAGATCGAGGAAGAGAAGTTAGCATTGGAATTGATTGATAAGTTGAAAATCGCTGGTGGTGACCGAGCTTCAGATGAATCCTTGTTTGCGTTGGATTCCTCCCTTGAAGCCATGCCCGACGAAGTAGCCTTGGCAAGGGAAGCGACAGCAGATGATCCCAAATAATTGTAAAATAGAAAAAGGCGGGAT
>NZ_DJTD01000062.1:4513-20828 GCF_002440385.1 Sphingobacterium sp. UBA6317
ATCCCGCCTTTTTCTATTTTACTGTGTACTAATCTTAATCGACTCGTTTGTGCTAAGCTAAATTTACTTTATGCGCAATGGCATATATACACCGAAGGTGATGTTTCTACCCATATTGTAGACACCAAAGCTCGTGTCTTCCTGTGAAAGACGTCCTGGGCGCAATCGGCTCAACGCATCGTAATAACGTTTGTTGGTCAAGTTTGAAGCTGCTGCAAATACTTTCAGTTGCTGCGATCCGAGATGTAATGTCGTACCGATTCCTGCGTTTAATAAAGTATACGAGTTTGCTGGCGTTTCGAAGGTTTCATCAATGCGGTTCTGTTTGAAATAATTGTCCAGCCCCACAGAAACGTAGAAAGCATTCAATCCGCTAATCTTGGGCTCAAGACGCAGTGTATTGTGTACAACGCCAGCTGGAATCAATGCCAAGGGTCTGTTAAAGGTATTGTTCTGTGCATGGGTATAGCTAAATGTATTATCCAGGTGTATCCAATTTAACAGGTGAAAATTCAGGCTTCCTTCGACACCGTAAAGATTGGCGTTTACCTGGCCATAGCGATATACGTCGTAGGTATGCGAATCGCCATCTTCACTCACAACGGTTTTCGTGTCGCCTTTTGTTGTTGAGGCATAGATAAAATTGTGGATATAGTTTTCGTAGATTCCGACACTTCCTGTAACGATGCTATGCCCAAACTCGAGGGTTGCATCCGCTTGGTAACTTCGTTCAGGTTTCAGGTTTTCATTACCAACTTCATAGCGGTACGTTCCTTCGTGTACCCCGTTGGAACCTAATTCTGCTGGATTAGGCGCTCTAAAAGCCGAACCGGCATTCGCTTTGAAATTGAGGTCTTCGCTGAAAATATGGGTATATCCAAGCGCTCCACTCACATTGCTGAAACTATTTTTAAAACCAGCGAACTGCTCTTCATCTTCAATAAAGAGCTGCTTGCCTTTGTTTTTGACGTAGTCATAGCGTAATCCAACGTTAAAGGTATTTTCGCTCCAGGTTTTCTTTGCATAGCCAAAAGCGCCCAATTCCAACTGATCATAGGCCGGAATTAAGAATTCAACGCCTTTATTTAAACTGTGTTCCTGGCTAGCACTAATGCCAAATACATGTTGCCAGCCATTTTTTTCACTTAAAGAATATTTTGCGTCAAGTGAATACGTATTCAGGTCAAAGAATAAGGAAGGTGTTGCTTCTTCAAGCTCCCGACGTTGATTTTTTTGATAGCCCAGATCAAGTTTTAAACTACCGGAACCGATGATAAAGTTATTGTTGAGGGCCAGTTTGTAATGGCGGATGTCCTGCTTGGGGAAATCTAAGGTCCGGCTTTTTGAGTTTATGTAAAGTGGGTCACCAGGTTCGGCGTCGTAAAAGCCGATATTATTTTTCAGGTATGAAAAATTCAGATGAGAGTAGCCCCATTGCTTGTTTAGCCCGAGCATACCGCTGAAATTACTGGTATTAAAACCACTATTGCCATAGCGGCCTGCGGGCGTGTTATAAGAATAGGCGTTTTGATAAGAACCACGCCCACGCCATACGAAGCCATTTTCATTACCGGTAAGCATAACCGAACTATTGGTTAGTCCGTTGTTGGTGGAGTAGCTGCTCAATACTTCACCTTTAAATTGCCCAGCTGTAGGAACATTTGGTTCAAGCACATTGATTACACCGCCAATAGCATCAGATCCGTACATCAAAGAGGCTGCACCACGCAGGACCTCCACACGATCCGGTTGATTTTGGTCGATTTCAATGCCATGTTCGTCGCCCCATTGCTGTCCCATCTGTTTGACACCATCGCTCACCGTGACGACACGATTATAACCGAGTCCCCGTATAACAGGTTTTGAAATGCCTTGTCCCGTTGTGATCTGGCTTAGTCCGGGAACTTGTCGGGCAAGAGCATCAATAAGATTCGTAGCATTTCCCTGCAATTCATCTTTGGAGATTACAGCAACCGAGGTACTGTTGCGACGGCTCTGTGAGGTGACCAATGTACCCGTAACGACGACTTCATTGGTTTCAATAATACTTTCGGTTAGGGCGAAATCGAGGGAAAGATTTTCCGAAGTTAGATCGACGGTCTTGACAACGGACTGATAACCCAAGAAACGGACCTCAACCAAGTAGCGTCCACTTGAAGGAAGTGATTTAAAGCTATAATGACCTTGTTGGTCTGATGCGGTGCTCGAACGAAGCTGTTGCAGTGATATTGTTGCACCAGCAATGGGAAGATTAGTTTTTGCATCCGTTACTTTACCGCTGATTGTTGCGGCGAGAGCTGGAAATATGGAGAAATAAGTGGCAAGCATAAAAATGCAGCCTATAATTTTAAGTTTCATCTGTACGAATAATTTTTACGTATATAACATCAAGCAAGACAGCAGCTCAATAACTCATCGTATGAATTCTTGAGACTGTCGAGTTCTAAAAACTTGTATGAAGTCGTTTGTCGCAATAATGAGAAGAGTATATGAATGACATTATTGGACTTATGTAAAAATTAAGCGATGGGGGGACCACGATTGCCAGAAAGCAGTGATCGAATAACTTGATCTCCGGTGATAAACAGTCCATATTCAATCTGCTGGGTCGGAAGTATTAATTCATGCAGCGTAAAATGGAAAAGAATTTGTGGGTGTGAGTTTTGATCACAAATGGAGCACTTGGGATGATCCGTGTGGTGTTTTTTTGCAGGACTGTCTACGATACTGAGTGTAGTTTGCGTATGCGCATGGGTATACACAATGAACTGACCAATTAAGAAGGTCAATAAGAGCATTAATGCTGCGAATTTGTTCAATGAGATACCTTTCACGCTAAAACCACTACGTTTAAACCCACGTTTTCTCTTGAGTTATTTTGTTAATCAGATCAAAGGTAAGGAAAATATAATACAAAGCAATTGTGTTGCATTTATTATTTTGAACCGATTATCGAAAAGATGTGATAGGGGATACCCGTCGGAACAAAAAAAAAGTGTCTATCCAAAGATTAGATAGACACTTTGCATATGATCGATAAGGTTGTTTATTTTTTGGAAGGAATAAACTTGCCTTTAATTTCATATTGATTGGCATCCAAGCCTTGGACATCTTGAAATTTGACAATGCGATAAAGCGAGTCCGTATAATAGTCTAATTTTTCTTGACTATCGTATAAGGTATTTGTTATCTTTTTATCGATATGGATGTGTTTTACCTTTTCGTTGTTATCAAACTCGATGCGTAACTTTTGTATTTGTAGTTCTTTCTTTTTAGCTGTAAATTCTGTTACACAGTCTACAGCTTTAACTTCATACAGTGATGGATCGAAGTTTTTGCTGATGTCGGCAGCTTGAAAGGCGGAAAGTTCATTTTTCCAGTTGCTAATTTTCAGTTCCTTTTGTTCTTTTTCTCCATCTTTGTTGACAGATTTTAGAACCGAGGGGTTGAGTTGCTGCAGGCGATTGACCTCGGCAGTAAAGAATGAATCAACAGAAAATATGTCTGAAGATTTTTGAGGACCTTTTGTCGCGGATGGAGATCCACAGCTCCAAAAAAGCAGCGCACTGCCCATAACAAGGGAAAGTGCTCTGCCACTATTTATAAGTAAATTATTATTCTGATACCAATACATTTCCTGTCATTTCAACGGGGATATTGACGCCTAAAAGCTGTAAGACGGTTGGGGCAATATCACCTAATTTACCATCTGCTATTTTCTTATACTGATCGTCAATCAAGATACATGGAACCAAATTGGTTGTATGTGCCGTATTTGGCGATCCATCTTCATTGACCATAAACTCGGAGTTACCGTGGTCGGCCAAAATAATAAAGGAGTAACCATTTTTAAGGCCTGTCTCAACAACCGTTTTTGTACATTGATCAACAGTTTCCACTGCTTTTATAACAGCCTCAAAAACACCCGTGTGACCTACCATGTCAGGATTCGCAAAATTCAGGCAGATAAAATCAGGTTGAAGTGTTTCCATATCGTTGACGATAGCTTCAGTAATTCCTTGAGCAGACATCTCCGGTTGAAGATCGTAGGTCGCTACTTTTGGAGATGGAACCAACAGGCGGTTTTCACCTTCAAATTGCTGTTCACGACCTCCTGAAAAGAAAAATGTCACGTGCGGATATTTCTCTGTTTCGGCGATGCGCGTTTGCGTTTTATGATTTGCTTCCAACACTTCACCCAGGGTATTGGTCAAGTTATCTTTTTGGAAGACCACCCTGACATTTTGGAATGTTTCATCGTAAGATGTCATAGTCACATAATATAGATCCAAGGGTTGTAGATCATATTCTGGAAAAGCCTTTTGTGTTAAAGCGATGGTAATCTCGCGGCCACGATCTGTTCTGAAGTTATAACAGAAGACCACATCACCTTCTTGGATTGTTGCTACCGGAGTACCGTTGGCGTCAACCAATGCGATTGGTTTCACAAACTCATCGGTTACACCTTCGTCGTATGATTTTTGGATCGATGCAACAAGGTCATTGGATTTTTCACCTTCCGCTTTTACTAAAAGATCGTATGCTAATTTCACACGTTCCCATCTGTTGTCGCGGTCCATGGCATAATATCGACCGATTGCAGAGGCAAAAGTGCCCGTTGTCGTTTTTAAATAGTCTTGTAGATCCCTGACATAGCCAATACCAGAGTTTGGATCTGTATCACGGCCATCTAAAAATGCATGTACAAATACCTGGTCACTTGTCAAGCCAGCATGTTTTGCAGCATCACATAAGCCTTTTAAGTGCTTTGTATGTGCGTGTACACCACCATCGGAAAGTAATCCGATTAAATGTACCTTTTTGTTATTTTCCAATGCATATTTAAATGCGTCTTGAATAATAGGATCCGTATTGAATACGCCATCGTTGACAGCTTTGTGAATACGACCCAATTCTTGATAGACGATTCTTCCGGCGCCAAGATTCATGTGACCAACCTCCGAGTTACCCATCTGTCCTGCAGGCAGTCCAACAGCTTCACCAGAAGCCTCTAAGCTCGAGTTTGGATAAGCTTCTAATAAATGATCTAAAAATGGGGTGTTTGCAGCTTCAACTGCATTTGATTTATCATGTTTTCCATATCCTAGTCCGTCTAGGATCATGAGTGCAACTTTTTTCTTATTCATCGTATAACAAAGATAATCTTAATTTTAGAATCTATCAACGCATCTTAAAAAGTTCCCTTGTTAATCCCTAATAATTTTATAGGTTTGTGGCATAGTTTATGTTCGGTTAAAAAACGGAGCTACCTAATGATTGATATGGATGATAGAAGCTGTTCTATAATATGTTGAGCTATATGAAATTTTTAAGCTATTGCGTATTTATACTTATTACTAGTCTTTTTGTACACACTGCGGCCTTCGGGCATTATTTAAGAGAAGTAAATACAGTGGTAAAGGTAGCTTTGCCAGGTGATGATGATTCTTTAGGAAGTATTTCAGAGGAACTGAAATCGTATTTGAAAGAAGGTAATGCAAAAAATATGGCCAAGTATTTCGGCTCAAACTTAACCTTATCTATTTTGGGGGAGAATGGCGTATACACAAAGTATCAGTCAGAAATCATGTTGGCGGCATTTTTTAATCAGCATAAACCCAAGACTGTTAAATTGACGCAAGCCAGCAATGCGAACAATGGCTATCAATATTTTACATTTACATTAGCTACAGAACAAACAAACTATCGTGTCTTTATTAAGATCGGCGTAGGAAATAATAACCATTCGATTGAAGAGCTAAGAATCGGCAAAAATTAAAGCTAGCGATGCTTTTTTTATAAATCTATTTTTCGATTAAAAAATTATTCCACATCTTAGCCCAATAAATAGTATTTATGGAGAAGGAAATCAAGGACTATCTGGCCCATTTTGTAAAACAGGCTGTCGCGGAGGATTTGGGCGATGGAGATCATACCTCACTTTCTACGATTGAAACTGGCGCACAAGGTGAAGCCAAATTGATTGTTAAGGATAACGGTATTTTAGCAGGGGTCGAAGTGGCGCAGGCGATTATTGCCTATATTGACGATACGTTGACCTGCGAGGTGTTTATCCACGATGGAAGTCAGGTTAAAGTAGGTGATATTGCTTTTTATGTGAGGGGAAATATCCAAAGTATTTTGCTGGCAGAGCGTTTGGTGCTGAATGTCATGCAGCGTATGAGTGGCATTGCGACAACTACCCGAAAATACGTAGACCTTCTCAAAGGTACAGGTACGAAAGTTTTGGATACCCGGAAAACCACACCCTTATTGCGTGTATTGGAGAAAGAAGCCGTCCGCATAGGAGGTGGGACCAATCATCGTTTTGGTCTTTTTGATATGATTTTAATTAAGGACAATCATGTGGACTATAGTGGCGGTATTGTACCGGCTCTAAAGCGCGCAAATGATTACAGAAAGAACCTAAATAAACCAATAGAAATAGAAATTGAAGTCCGAAATTTTGCGGAGCTTGATGAAGTTCTTAACTTTGGCGAAGTGGACCGAATCATGTTAGATAATTTTTCGCCGCAGGATGTAGCCAAAGCTGTTCAGCTAATTGACCATCGATTCAAGACAGAGGCCTCTGGGGGAATAACTTTCGACACGATCCGATCGTATGCGGAGGCTGGGGTAGATTATATTTCAGTAGGTGCTTTGACACACAGTGTAAGGAGCCTGGATCTTAGTCTGAAGGCCAAATTAATATAAGAACTGATTTAATTAATGATATCGATTTATTTAGTAACTGCAGTATTACTAGCTTATTTGTTTGGTTCCATACCTACAGCAGTTTGGTTGGGACAGGCATTTTATGGGGTAGATGTTCGTGAGTACGGTAGCGGTAATGCTGGGGCGACTAACACCTTTCGCGTCTTGGGCCCTAAAGCGGGATCGATCGTGATGTTTGTAGATATATTTAAAGGCTGGACAGCAACAAACCTGGCTTATTTAATAGAACTGGGGCAAAATACCAGCGATGTCCAATTTGTCAACTTTCAGTTGGCACTTGGCGTTATTGCGGTATTAGGACATTTGTTTCCTGTATTTGCAGGGTTTAGAGGTGGAAAAGGGGTGGCAACCCTGTGTGGTATGATCCTCGCTATACATACACCTGCCGCTTTGGTCTGTGTTTCAGTGTTTATCATCATCCTGCTGACAACTCATTATGTTTCGCTCGGTTCCATTTCTGCAGGTTTTGCATTTCCTTTTAGTTTGGCCTTTATTTTTAAAACAACGATACCTTCTGTGCTGCTTTACGGAATAGCCATCTGTATTCTGTTGTTAATTACCCACCAAAAGAATATAGAGCGTTTGTTAAAGGGGCATGAATCCAAGATTTACCTCTTTAAGAAAAAGCCGAAGGAAAAAGAATAGGCACAATAATTGCATTCGCTACGATGGATTAATAAATTATTGTAAAATATCCATGTTGGATGCGCTGAAAAGCGATTATCTTTCGCTTCGAAACTCCATATGGCCCTTGAAATAAAATTTAAACTATGAACGGAATGTTTAAGTATTCAGCTATGGTATTAGCATGTGTAACACTGGCATCGGGGTTGTCGGGTTGTGCAACTTCTGCTGTTACCGGGAAAAAATATTTGAAATTGGTCAGTGCTGATCAAGTGAACCAACAAGCTGCATTGGCTTATAAAGATTTTTTATCGAAAAATAGCGCGAAAGTAGTAACCGGAACTGCAGATGCGGCGATGGTAAAACGTGTTGGTAACAAGCTTGCAACGGCGGTAAATCAGTATTTGCAGAGTACAGGTCGCGCAAATCAATTTAACTTCAATTGGGAGTTTAATCTGGTGAAGAGTGATGACGTGAATGCATGGTGTATGCCTGGGGGTAAAGTTGCGGTATATACCGGAATATTACCAGTAACACGTACAGAAGCGGGATTGGCAACAGTAATGGGACACGAGATAGCACACGCTATTGAAGAACACTCTGTGGCTCAGGCTTCGAATCAGATCGCTTTACAGCTGGGTGGACAAATTTTAGGTTCAGCTGCAGGCGTATCTGGAAACAGTACGCTTGGTGTTTTTAACAATCTTTATGGATTAGGAGGCAACTTGGCGCAACTGAAATTTTCGAGAAGCGACGAATCGGATGCGGATGCAGCGGGTTTGATTATTATGGCTTTGGCGGGTTACAATCCCAATGAAGCTGTAGATTTCTGGAAGCGTATGGCATCGGGTAGTCAAAAAGGGCAGCCTGAGTTTTTGAGTACCCACCCGAGTGATGAGCGACGGATTGCGGATATTCAGAAATTGATTCCAAACGCAATGAAATATTATAAAAAATAAACGATTGATAGGATACGAAAAGAGGAATTTGCGTGAGCAGATCCCTCTTTTTTTTGCATTATATTTTGATCAAGTTACACCCCGGCTAGCGCATCGCTAACGCCGAGCACTACACCGATAACCAATCCCATAAAATTAAAGGCTATGGTAATGATGACCATGATGCCAATAAATTTGTAATGTTTTTTTAACGCATCCAAGCAGAGCTCCAGCTGAATGGTGTCGCGGTTTTCAATAGCTTTTTTCGCTTTGGATCCGAAATTATAAAGGAAATAGATGGGAAGGCAGAAAAAAGCAAGAAATAAAAGATAAAGTACACCGAATGTGGATAAGGCCCCTGCTGTGACATATTCGTCGGCCCCGAGTGATAATGCACTGGCTCCGAAGATTAGGCTGACCATGGTTATGGCAGAAATGCCGATGAAAATAAAACAGACAATGGCCAAAAAATTGGCCCATTTGGCCGCTGAAGCCAAGAAGGAGAGTCCTGCCGGAGACAATTTAATGTCTGCAGGTTCTTGAAAAGAAGAATTTTGAATACCGTCTTCCATGAAGCATAAATTATTAGGTGTGCGAATTTCTGAAAAGTTCTTGGCTTTTGAAACATTTTTTATATAAACCATCAGGCCTATAGAATCGTTTAGATTTTTTTGGTCAGAATAAGTTACAGTGGCTCAAATTCGACAAGAAACTGAGTTGTTTAATAAAAGTCTCGATTGACAGGAAATTAGTTAAAAATTTTCAAAAAGTTAAATTCCGATTGGAAGAATGTTGTTACAAAAAAAAAATCCAGAATTGATGTGGAAAACTATTTTTGATCCGATAATTAGAATGTAAATGCTGGTTTAAAACATCTTACAACGTTTTTTGTCGTGATAAATTATAGGTTGATGTCTGATTTTTGGTGTGGATTTCATGAAATGGGTGTGGTTTAGTGTGTTAAGTTTATATTAAGTCCTTTGTAATTTGAAATCTCTTAGTAATTTTGCTTAACATTTTTTAACAAATCACATTATATGAAAAGATCTTTACTCTTTTTCGCTCTTGTTATGGCTAGTTATGGTGCTGTACAAGCTCAGGTTACGACAAGTAGCGTTACAGGTATTGTAAAAGAGTCAAACGGACAGTTCACATCGGGAGCAACAATTAAAGCTACGCATGTCCCATCAGGAACAGTTTATTCAAGCTCGGCTAATGCTGCAGGCAGGTTTAACCTTGCCAATATGCGTGTTGGTGGACCTTACAGAATTGAAGTAACCTATGTAGGACAACAACCTATCGTGTATGAAGATGTTTATTTGCAATTAGGTGAACCATTCGTAGTAAATCCTGTTTTCGGCGATTCAGCGACTAATCTTGAAGAAGTAGTTGTTACAAGAGCTGGAGTTTTAAAAGGAGAGCGAAATGGAGCATCTACCATTGTTGGGCGTCGTCAGATCGAAAATTTGCCTACAATTACTAGAAGTGTAAATGATTTAACCCGTTTAACTCCCCAATCTAACGGTACTGCTATTGGTGGGGGAAATTACCGTGCCAATAATTTCACTGTTGACGGAGCGAATTTCAATAACCAATTTGGTATTGGCCAAAATATTCCAGCAAATGGATCTCCAATTTCTATTGACGCGATAGAGCAGATCTCAGTGAATGTAACTCCTTTTGATGTTCGCCAATCAGGTTTTACAGGAGCGTCTATTAATGCTGTAACACGTTCTGGTCGTAACGATTTCTTTGGCTCAGCTTTTTATAGTGGTCGTTCTGATAAACAACAAGGAACTCGTGTAAATGATGTGGTGTTTACACCTAATGATCTAAGTGTAAAACAGTATGGTGTAAGTTTAGGTGGTCCAATTATTAAAAACAAGTTATTCTTCTTTGTGAATGTTGAACAATTGAAGCAAACTGAACCAGGGCCGACCAAAGTTGCTTCTGTAAAAGAATCTGACTATGGAACTACAAGTTATTTTGCAAGACCTACAGTTGCTTTTATGGATGAAGTGAGCAATTATTTGAAAAATACTTATGGTTATGATCCTGGTGCTTACCAAGGATATTCTTCGAAAAGTAATAATGATAAGATCTTTGCTCGTATCGATTGGAACATTGCTGATAATCACAAAATTAATTTTAGATACAACCAAGTTAAAGGGAAATCTCCTTCTAATTTGAGCTCATCGTTTAGTGGTTCTAATATTGATACAAAAGTGTATCCAATGAGTAGAACTGGAAATAATGCTTTAAGTTTTCAAAACTCGAATTATTTCCAAGAAACAAATTTATATTCTGCGACAGCCGAATATAACGGAAAGGTTGGTAATTTGAATCATTCTGCTCGTCTCTCTTATGTGAACCAAGATGAGCCTAGAAGTGTCTCGGGAAGTGTATTTCCTTTAGTAGATATACGTGATGGTATTGCTGGTACTGGTGGTAATATACTTACCTCTTTTGGAACAGATCCGTTTACGTACGGAAATCTTCGCTCGGTCAAAACTTGGACTGCAAATTATGACGCTAACTATACCTTGAACGATCATTACTTTACTGGAGGTCTTCAGTTTGAGACATCGCGTACAGTAAATGGATTCCAACGTTTTGGAGCCGGGTATTATATGTATAACTCTTGGCAAGACTTTATAGGTGGTAAACCTGCTGTAAACTATGCATTGACTTATCCGTTGACCGCAGATGGTTCTCAGGCTATGCCAAGCTTCAAGTTTAACCAATGGTCACTTTATCTGCAAGATCAGTTTACCGTAAATGAAAAACTGAAATTAACGGGGGGAGTGCGTTTAGAACTTCCAACGTATCCTGATGTTTCAGAAATGAAAACTCACCCACTGTTGCAGAGCTTAGAATTTGCTAACGGACTTCATCTAAATACAGGTGCGATGCCTAAAACAAGAGTAATGGTATCTCCGCGTTTTGGATTTAATTATGATGTTAATGGTGATCGTTCATTTATTGTTCGTGGAGGTACAGGAGTATTTACTGGTCGAATTCCTTTTGTTTGGATCGTTGCTCAATCAGGAGATTCTGGTATGCTTCAATATACAAAGACTTATGCTGCTGGCGATGCAAATATGCCATCATTTAGCCCAGATATTAAAGCGAATTACCCAGCTAAACCTGATGCTGCTGGTACTTCATTGCCTGGTAACATGTCAGCGATGGATGTTAACCTTAAATTTCCTTCAACCTGGAAATCAAGTGTCGCAGTTGATTACAAACTACCTTGGGGAGTAGTGGGTACAGTAGAGGCTATCTATAATAAAGATATTAATGCTGTAGTTGCAAAAAATGTAAACTTGGTTGATCCGACGGCAATGAATATCGCTGGATATGGAGATACTAGATTTATTTTCCCGAATGCAAATGCGGATAAATACCTATATACAATTGACTCAAAAGGACAACCGGTAAAAGGATCTACGGGGCAATTTATTCCAACGTACATGACCAATGCGAAAGGTGGACATTATTATTCGGTAACTGCTCAATTGCAAAAAGGCTTCGATAAAGGATTTTCCGGAATGGTTGCATACACTTATAGTGGAGCTAAAAATTACGGTGACGGCGCTGGTGATCAGATTCAAAACCTATGGTCTATTCCTCTTCAAGCAAACGGTAACTCCAATAATCCCGAACTGGGATATACTACCAATATTGTTCCTCATCGTTTAATGGGATCTGTGACTTACACCAACAATTGGATTGGTAAATTGAACACTTCGATGACATTATTCTATAGTGGAAGCTCAATGGGTAGATTCTCTTACTATTATGGTTCTGATTTTAATCGTGATGGTCAAAATAATGACTTAATCTACATCCCGAAAGATGCTTCAGAATTGAAATTTATTGATATAGCGGCTGGTAACAGTAACTATGGTAAGAAAGCCTACACTGCGCAGGAGCAATCCGACATATTTTGGAGCTTAGTGGATGGCGATAAGTACCTTAGCGAGCACAAAGGAAAGTATGTTGAACGTAATGGCGCTGTTGCACCATGGAGACACCAGTTTGACTTCCATTTGTCACAAGAAGTATTTAGAGGAATTGGCGGCGGAAATAATTCGTTAGAATTCTTTTGGGATGTGATGAATATTGGTAACTTGTTTAATTCTTCTTGGGGTACTTATAAAATTAATAACAATATTTTATTGACTCCAAAAAATATTGATAAAGTAGCAGCAAATGGCACTACAGTTCCAACATTTAACTTGGGCTATGCAAATGGCGATGTCATAAAAGAGTTGAATCGACCGAACGAATCGATCTCTTCAACTTATTATATGCAGTTTGGTGTTAAATTTAAATTTAACTAGGAATACTATATAGTAAATTGATTTACGACACCCCAAAAGCTTGATAAAAGCTTTTGGGGTGTTTTTGTTATAAAACAGTTGATAATGAAGTAGATTTTTTTTCAACACTATCCACTAGTAAACGATAATCCCTCTGTTTACGTAATTATTATCGGGTGCTATCTATGTAAGACAAGGTCCTAATACGCAGAAAATAACTTCTGTGGAAGGCATGCGGGCATTATTTCAGCAAAGCGATCGCATTTACTTTGACGAAGGCTTGTGTCCGGACTTTGATATTGCGAACGATTTGGATACCGTCTATTTTGAAGAGTTTAGAGCGGCTTCGAAATTATCTGGTGCGGTTAGAGCCAAGCAAATCATTGCGAATTTAAAGCTTACCGATACGAAAGGTGTCTTTAAAAATGGTAGCGTTTTGTTTTTTGCTAAAGCTCCGGAAGCTTTTTTTGAAAAAGCGGTTATTCGTTGTGTAGCTTTTAAGGGCATGACCAAAACACAGATTATAGATGACAAAGTGTATGGTGGTCCGTTAATGCAACAGTATGAACAGGCGATGCACTGGTTAAACAGCAAACTGGATGTGCGCTATGTAATTGAGGGTTCGGGACCAAGACAAGAATTATGGGAAATTCCGGAAATTGCGTTTAAAGAAGCCCTTATCAATGCTTTGGCACATCGGGATTATTATGATAAGGGTGCAAGAATAACCATTGAACTTTTTGATGATCGTGTAGAAGTGTCTAACCCCGGCGGATTGGTTGGCGCCATTGATCCAGCGGAGTTCGGTTTTAAAAGCCATAGTCGAAATCCACTTATTTTTGGGCTGTTCGAACGTATCCAAATGGTCGAGCAGATTGGCTCAGGTATTTCAAGAATTCGTGAGGCGATGGAAAAGGCTGGTTTACCAAACCCCTTGTTTAAAACAGAAGGCATGTTTACCCTTGTTTTAAAAAGACCAATCCATTCGAAACACGGGAGTGTTTCCGAAGATACTAGGGTGGAAATTGAAAATACTAGGGTAGAAAAAGCAAATCCTAGGGTAGAAAATGAAACTACTAGGGTAGAAACCAAGTCTACAAGAGATAAAATTATTGAACTCATTAGAGAAGATAAGCGCATTACAACAGCCGAGTTAGCCGATAAATTAGAGATTACAGTGAAAGTTCTTTTTCATAATAGTCAAGACGACTTTTTAGGTACTCAAACTTGTCTGCCTTGTAAGCAGGATTCCCTGCATGGAACGACTTTTCCAACAGGGGATCCTCCTGTTTAAGAAGTTCTTCCGTATTGAAACCGCCGTCGGCCATCTTTTTGAGATAGGACTTCACCGTATTCTTGCTCATTCCAAGGATGCGGGCGATTGTTTTTATCCCGCTACCGCTCTGGTACAATCTGATTAATTGCTTTATCTGACTCATTCGTTTTGGTTTTCCAGCCATCAGTGATCCGAATTGTTTGATCACTAAGTAACAAAAACTACTTGCTAAGGGGTCAGCATGCTCCAGCGCAATGAACTAAAAAATGAATTAGGGGGTCAACATCAGCCAGTGTGGCAGTGGAATAACAGCTTTAAACGCAACATGCATCCCTAATTCTAATTCAATTTTGAGGGGTCAGCTTGTTCAAGTATATCCACATTGCATTGAAGACGAACTCCAATAAAAACCACTAGCAACATTATCAGTTAGTGGGATGCTGTGTAATTCACATTGATGTTGAGTATATTCTATCAGGCTTTTTCTGATAATATTTGTCGTCATGTCTGACAGCATATCTTTTCCAAACCCCTCGATAAACAAGATGTTGTCTTGAAGATCTTCAATTAAGCCTGTGGAACTAGCAGTACTTTTTAAGATATTCTCAAAAATTTCATCAGAAAACACCCTTCCAACACCTCTACCTCACGGTTTGCCTCTAGAAACACCAAGGCATGTTGAATTAGGTTCTTCTAGATGATCAAAAAGATTTCTTGCTTGATCGATATCATTATTGTTAATTAAATCCAGTGCTCTTTGGAAAAAACTCTTGATTGTCCTGTCAGCTTCCAATGACCATTTATCATTTCGGATGCTAATGAAAAAAGGATCTAAAAATAATGGGGTGTCCTTGGTTGTATCAATATCAATTAAATCGAGCTCTAATTGACTTTTACCGCGTTTAAAATGTTGGCTAATTGTCTATAACGGAGGTCAACGGGCCATTCAATTCGGCTATAATACCCAATTATTTCGGAAGTCACTGGGCCAAAAAAATCTCCTTAATTTCGGAGGTCGTCGGGCCATTTCTCTGTTGAAAACGGAGGTCATTGGGCCACTTTCCTTTTAAACTGCCTAAGTTGCTGCTGTATAAACTTATCACAGCAGTATGGCAGGACAACGGAAAGATAAAATGGAACTTAGAACACTTATCCTTCTTAAGGAAAAAGGACTCAGCAACCGTAAGGTTGCCGAAATGATGAACATCAACCGTAAAACGGTAGACAGTTACATGCGACGTTTTAATGGACTAGAAGTGGAGTACCGTGAGCTTTTGTCGATGGAAGACGCTAAGCTTCACGATCTTTTTACCGAAGAAGACCAAACTGAAAAAGAACGTTATGAAGCCTTATCTTCGCAGTTCAGTAACATTCAGAAAGAGCTGAAACGTCCAGGTGCCACCCTGCATACTATCTGGCAAAATTACCTGCTGGAGTATCCGAATGGCTACCGTTATACGCAGTTTACAACACATTACAGGCATTGGACACACTACATGAAGAACCTCAGGCGATCTTCAGCATCCCTATGCACGAAAACTTGCGGGATGCATCAATCTATAAATAATACCAAAACACATAAAAGTAATATGAACGAAAACACAACAATCGAAAAGATGCGCAAAATGCGAATGACGACAATGGCTGAGCTCTATAGATCCAGCGTGAATGAAAACCTTTATCGTGAGATGAGCGTGGATGACTTTATAGCGACGATAATTGATGCTGAATGGGAAGCCAGGCAGAATAAGAACATTGATAATCTTATTCAAAAAGCCGGTTTCAAGGAAAAGGCAGCAGCTACAGACATTGATTACACACCTTCCAGAGGATTGGATCGCAATATGTTCGAAAGATTGCTTTCACTGGGCTTTATAAATCGTCGGGAGAATGTTATTCTGACGGGGCCTGCTGGGTCAGGAAAAAGCTTCCTCGCTCAGTGTATAGGTGTTAAAGCCTGTCAGATGCTTTTCAAAACACTTTACCTGAACACAGGGAGGTTCTTTGATATGGTGAAAATAGCGCGATTGGACGGTACCTATCACAAGTTGCTCAAAAGAATTGAAAGAGCAGAATTGCTCATACTAGATGACTTTGGTCTCACCCCGATAGATCAGCAGGCAAGAACAGCTTTATTGGATATTATAGAAGATCGCTACAACAGCGCTTCACTGATCATGGCTACACAGATACCTGTAGAAAAATGCCATGGGCTCATTGGCGAAAGCACGATCGCTGATGCTATCCTAGATCGGGTCACTTTCTCTTCACATAGAGTGCTGCTGGAAGGCGAATCTTACAGAAGAAAAAAGAAATTGGAATCATAATCGTAATTGTATATTATTGTAATCGGAAAGTGGCCCAATGACTAGCGAAATAATTGGCCCAATATCACGGTTCTTCGTCAATTTTGGTGA
>NZ_DJTD01000028.1:0-162318 GCF_002440385.1 Sphingobacterium sp. UBA6317
TGCCTTTTTGAGACAGCCTCTTCTTGCTGTTAGCTCCGTGGGGATTCTTCACGGAGGCAGCGTATAATTAGTGTGAACTTAAATTTTTCGCTTTCTCTTCATCGAAATTCGCTTCTAATTCAGCCAATTTTTTCTTACCGTATGCCATACGTGTAATCACAACGAATAGTACCGGAACGATAAAGATCGCTAGGAGTGTGGCTGCAGTCATACCACCAAATACCGTCCAACCGATTGTTTGGCGAGAAATTGCTCCAGCTCCATGAGATAGCATCAATGGAATAATCCCCAAGATGAAGGCAAAGGACGTCATGATAATTGGGCGTAGACGCAATTTTACAGCATCTAATGTCGCTTCATAAAGGTTCATCCCGATATCAACCCGTTCCTTAGCAAACTCTACGATTAGAATCGCATTCTTGGCAGCAAGTCCAATGATGGTGACCAGACCAATCTGCGCATAGATGTTATTATCCAATGTAGGGATTAATGTTAGGGTTAATATGGCCCCAAATACACCTAAAGGAACAGATAATAAAATAGAGAATGGTACAGACCAACTTTCGTATAATGCGGCTAAAAGCAAGAACACAAACAGGATACACAACGCAAAAATTTGGACAGTTTTTGATCCCGATTGCATCTCTTGCAGCGACAGACCGGAGAACTGATAGTCAAAACCTTCTGGTAATGTTTGTGTAGCTACTTCTTGTAAGGCTTTCAAAGCATCTCCTGATGAGTAACCAGGGGCCGAACTACCATTGATCTCTACACTTCTAAAGATATTGTAGTGATTGATGATCGAAGGCATAGTCATCAATTCATACTTAACCAGCGTACCCATCGGTACAGGGTTTCCCGACACATTGTTGACATACAATTTGTTGATGTCTTCAATATTCATACGGTACGGGATATCAGCTTGTGTGACGACACGGTAACTACGACCATACTTTGTAAAATCATTCACATAGCTACTACCCAAATAGGATGATATCGTCGAATAAATACTGGAGATAGGCACGCCCATGCGTTTTGCCTGTTCGCGGTTCACTTCCAATTTGTAGTTGGGAGAGTTGGTATTAAATAGGGTATAAGCCATGCCAATTTCTGGACGTTGGTTGGCAGCCATCAAGAATTTGCCGACTGTCGCTTCGAAATCTTTGATATTTACCGTCTGTAAATCCTGTACCTGCATAGAGAAACCTCCAGATGTACCTAGACCCGGAATTGCTGGTGGCGTTACCGCCAACACCCTTGCTTTGGTATAGCCCTGGTATTTACCCATAATCATACCAGCGATATCGTTTGCCGTGCGTGTACGGGTTTCCCAAGGTTTAAGCGAAACGAACACTGTTGCACCATTGGATTTAAACGCGCGGTTCAAAATATTGATACCGGAAATTGCAGTAACATACTTGATTTCTGGAAATGTCTTGTGTAGATCGGCTTCAATCTCTTTAAGAACTTCATTTGTACGCGCAGAAGAAGAACCTTCTGGCAATGTAATACCGGCGAAAAATGCACCACCATCCTCTGAAGGAATAAATCCAGTTGGTTTGGTTGTAAACATCCAGCCTGTTCCGATAAAAATACACAACAGAATGATCAATACCAGTGGTGCTTTTTTGATAGCCTGTTTTACACCATTTGAGTACCTGATGGTCACTTTTTCAAACCAAATATTAAATTTGTAGAAAAATTTATTCAAACCTTTAGCGCCTTCATGTACTGCTGTCGGCTTTAATAAAATTGAACATAATGCCGGGGTTAACGAAAGTGCGATAAATGCAGACAGCATAACGGATACTGCAATGGTGATTGCAAACTGTTGATATAATTTACCAACCATTCCAGGGATAAAACCAACCGGAACGAATACTGCAGCCAAAATTAATGCAATTGCAATAACCGGAGCAGTGATATCGCCCATGGCACGACGTGTCGCTTCTTTTGCATCCAGCTTATAATGGTCGATATAGTGCTGGACGGCTTCCACCACAACGATGGCATCATCCACCACAATACCGATGGCCAATACAAAGGCAAGCATGGTCAGGTTGTTGACCGAAAAGCCAAACATTAGGAAAAAGATGAAAGTACCGATGATGGATACGGGGATTGCCAGTACGGGAATTAATGTTGCTCTCCAGCTTTGAAGGAAGAAAAATACCACGACCGTTACCAGAATCAATGCTTCAACCAAGGTGTGGATAACCGAAGAAATAGAGGCATTCACAACCGACACCGTCTCATAACTGATCGTATAATCTACATCCGTTGGAAAAGATTTCTTTAATTTTTCCAAAGCATCGACAATACCTTTTGCGGATTCTACGGCATTTCCTCCTGGGGTTTGATTGATCATCATCGCAGATGAAGTCATACCATTTACGGTAGATGATGTACCATAATTAAATTGACCCAATTCAACACGCGCAACATCCTTTAAGAGTACGATAGATCCATCTTTATTGGTTTTTACAACGATGTTTTCAAAGTCCTCGGGATTTGAAAGATCACTATCGGTAATGATCGGATATTCAAATACCGTCGAAGACTCTTGTGGACGTCCACCAACGCTACCACCAGGTATACGGGAGTTTTGTTCGGCAATTGCTGTGGATACATCAGCAGGAGTCATGCTCAGGTTGGCTAATTTATTTGCGTCAAGCCACACGCGCATCGAGAATGGTTGCCCGAAAGCCGTTACATCACCGACGCCTTTCACACGCAAAAGTGCATCTTTAACGTATAAGTTGTTGTAATTGGCCAAGAAATTTTCACTTCTAGTTCCTTTTGGTGAAGTTAAAGCAACCAACATCAAGATATCGTTATTGGCTTTACGGGTTGTAATCCCCAAACGTCTTACCGCTTCCGGAAGGGCTGGTTCAGCAATTCCTACGCGGTTTTGGACGTCTAAGGTCGCGATATCAATATCTGTTCCCACTTCAAAGGTCACGGTAATTGTTGCTTGACCATTTGACGTACTATTGGACGACATATAAATCATGCCAGGTGTACCATTGATCTGACTCTCAATAAGAGTAGTCACGGTTTGTTCAACCGTCTGTGCATCCGCTCCCGTGTAATTGGCTGTAACCGTTACTGTTGGAGGTGCAATAGAAGGATACTGGCTAATTGGCAATGTAGATACTGCAATGATCCCGATAATTGAAATCAATATCGAAATAACGATTGCGGTAACTGGCCTCTTAATAAATACTTCTGAAATCATTCTATATCTTTTAGATTCTCTTTAAAAAATTAATGGTGTTATTTTCCTTGAGGAGCGCCTTTTGCAGCCTGTTGGGCAGCGACAGCAGCGTCAACTACTTTAACTCCATTTTGGACATTCATGGCACCATCGACAACGATTTTCTCACCATCTTTAACACCTTCTTTGATCACAATTTTGTCACCGGCTTTAATACCTAATTTTACTTGGCGAATTTCAGCTTTACTGCTATCATTTACGGTATAGAGGTTAAATACGCCAAGCTGTTCGAAAACGGCTTTGTAAGGAACCACAACTTCTTCCGTAGCTGAGGTTGTCGATACATTCATCGTAATATTCATACCGGCCCGCAATTCGTTGGCATTGTTGGGGAAAGTAGCGCGCACTTTGATCGTCCCGGTTGCAGGGTCAACTGCGCGGTCGATGGTTGTGATTGTCCCTTTACCTTCATACGTACTTCCATTTGGCAATACAAGAGAAAGATCGGATGATGAATGGCTACTTTGCAGTTTGGTAAATTTGGTAATATCCTTTTCATTTACCTGAAATTCAACAGCTATTGGGCTAGTTGAAGACAAGGTATTCAATAGGGTCGTACCTGGATTGACCAAGGCGCCCAAACGTACCTGTGATATTCCTACGGTACCACTAAAAGGAGCCCGAATGGTCGAACGCGATAAGTTTGTATTCGCGGTGACCAAAGCTGCACGAGCAGACTCTACCTGTGCCTGCGAAGCGGCTACATTCGAAACTGCATTGTCAAATACCTGCTTCGCAATCGCATCTTTATCGGCTAATGTTTGGTAGCGCGCTAGATCTCTTTTTTGCCGGTCCAAATCCGTTTGTGCTACCTGTAAGCTTGCTTTAGCTTGTTGGACAGCCGCATTGTAGCGTGTTCCATCAATTTCATAAAGCGCTTGTCCTGCGGAAACTACTGCGCCGTCAGAAACATATATTTTGGTGATATAGCCGCTTACTTCCGCATATAGATCTGCTTCGTTCAACGGTTTGACTGTTGCTGGATAGCTGATTGTACCTGTAACAATCTCATGTGATGCTACGCCAAAGCTGACAGGAACAACTTTTTCAGCCTGAGCCTGTGCTGCACCTTGCTTTTTTGCATCCTTATTTCCACAAGAGGTCCATACTAATGCCGTCCCAAGGAAGAAAGCGAATAATAATTGTCTTTTATTCATGATTTGTATTAGTTTCCGTTTATTGATTAATTTGTGTGGATTGCCCCAACTGCTTTCTGAACATCTAATTTACTTGATAATAGTGCATAGAGGGAGTTCAAATAATTAAGTTGCGTTGTTTTGAGATCAGTTTCTGCTGTCATTAGATCGAGGTAAGTTTTGATACCTTCGTCATATTGAAGTTTGATGGTCTCGTATACTTCTTTGGAGAGTTCCACATTTTCTTTAGCTGTTTTCCAATCATTTAAGTTAGCATTATAGGTTGCTCTTGCCAGCGAATACTCTGTGTTAATGCTATTTTCTAAATTTTTGATGTCCCAGTCAATTCTTTCTTCCTGCAATCTGGACTTATTGATTTGTTTTTTACGTTTAAATCCGTCGAAAATTGAAAAAGAAACATTTAGGCCGGCAACTGAACCCGGGAAATTATCGGAGTAAAGTTTACTAAATTTATCATTTCGATAGTTGAAAGCGTAATTATAAAAAGCACTTACACTTGGTAAATATGTCCATTTATAGTATTGCGTGCTCAACTGCTGGATTTTTTTGGATGTTTCCAATTGTTGGAATTCAATTCGATTAGAGACATTTATTCCAGCAGTTGTGTCTAACAAAATTTCTGATTCCATATTGCTATTGTCAAAGGATAGCGTCAAATTTTTGCTTTTATCCAAAGCTAGCAATTGTTTGAGGTATTCGTATTTATATTTGCGAAGCTCAACCGTTCTTTTCTCGTCTGCATTCGAATTTGCCAAAGCAATTTGTGCTCGCTTATAGTCGGTCTTATCGACTAAGCCCACATCGTATTGAGACTTTGCATCTTTCAATTGTTTTTGGAGGCGAGCGATATTTTCTCGTACAATCTTGATCTGCTCTTCCGAAGTTAGGATATCATAATAGGCTTTGCTGACCTCTACAACAGCGGTGATCTTTTTGTTCTCCGTATTTTGTTTATTGCCAAGACGTACCAATTCTGCCGCTTTCTTCGCCTGCATTAGCTCTGGATTTAGGATCTGTTGATCTGCTTGAAGCGTTAATGCACTTGCATTGTTCTGCCCCATTTTGATATTATTTCCGCCAATATTTGCTAATGGAACAATGACATTATAATTATAACTTCCTTTTAGACCCAATTGTGGATACCAACCTGAAAGAGAGATGTCAATATCCTTTTCACCGATGGTCTCGTCCAATTGCGCTTGTTTTACAGCGATTTGATTACGTAAGGCGTAATCAATCAGCTGCTGAAGTGTTGCATTTGCCGGCAAGTTTTCAGATTGCTGTTGTGCAAATCCTGTATTACTCAAAAGCGATAGGGCCGCTAAGGAATAAACGATTTTATTAAACTTCATATATGTAATTAATTATTTTTTTCTCTATTAATAGCCCCATCCCAAATAATCCCCATTAAGTCCTCCACATTTTGTTCGGAAAACTTGAGATCTTTAAATTTGATGCTGTGAACAGTTGATAGTGCCACGCCAATGTAACTTGCCACCAAAAGATGGACATCTACCTGCTTCAAAATTTTTCGATCAATGCCTTCCTGTAAAAAATCAACAACTTTGTTTTGCCCCCCCACAGGTTCTTGTATCTCACCTTTGTTCTTCTCGTAATAAGGAGAGGAAAAAAACTGCTCAAAAAAACTAAAGATGTGCCCGTTCTCTAGATAGAACTTGACAAAGTTGCGCCAAATATGAAAAAATGAGTCTTTATAGTCGAAATCATCTTTTATACCATCAAAAATATACTCATTGAGTAGTGTTCTACAATGTTTGAACAAACCAAAAATTAGATCGTCTTTTGACGGGAAATAATGGTAGATAGTCCCAATTGCTACATCAGACTCTTGTGCGATTTTGCTCATCGGCGTTCCATGGAAGCCGTTTGTTTGTATAAGTTTTAGTGTGCTGGCAAATACTGCCGCAATTTTTTCATTGGAATTCATCAATCGAACGTTCATTCGGTTGCAAAATTAACGATTAATTTGGATCCAAAATGTCAGAATATTGTTATAAATCAATAAATATAAAACGATTTGAATCAATAATACAATAAGGAAAAAGAGATGAAATTGTTTTCGTATTTTTATTTTTTTTGATCGGTGGAGGGGAGGTAGAGGTGAAGGATCACAAATAGAAAAGCGGTGATTTGATTAAATCACCGCTTTTCTATTTGCAACCTTTTAAACTTTTCTCAACATCTTCCAAAGGATATAAATTTTTCCCTTTGTTTATCTTGGTATTGATATAGGTTAATACATAAGCGATATCAATTGCGGAAAGATTTGAAGCGGGCATGGTATTATTGAACTTTTTACCCGCAACTTCAAGTTCCCCAGAAGTTCCGTGCTTGATGATGCAAGCAAGATCTTGACGATGAGTTTGCAGAAAGGTGGTATCGGTTAGGGGCGGATAGAGATTGCCCAATCCTTCACCTTTCTCTCCATGACAATTTTGACAATGTGTTCGGTATACCTTTTGACCGTTGACCGCATATTGCGCAGTTTTGATATCAACTTCATGCTGACAGCTTATCAAGACCGCTAAAATAGCACCAATTGTTATACCTGTTTTTAAGAGAATGTGCATGTTATTTTTTATCCTTGCTCAAGAGTAAAGGTAAGTCGTTCATCAGTTTTTTTACTTGCTCATCATTTGTACCGTCGTAGGCGCCCCGAATTCGCTTATCTTTGTCTATTAAGACAAGGTACCCCTGATGATCGTAACCTCCAGGCGCATTTTTATCTTCAGCGGTATAAACCAGGTATTGATTGGCTAGACCATATATTTCTGCTTTAGTCCCCGAAACAAATTGCCAGTGATTATTGGTTACACCCAATTTATTGGCATAATCTTTCAGTACGTAGGGTTGATCGTATTTAAAGTCTATACTATGGGACAGGAAACGAACTTCTTCATTATCCTTGTATTGCTGGTATATTTTTAATAGGTTGCGATTCATCGTTGGACAGATACTTGGACAATGGGTAAAGAAGAAGTTGGCGATATATACTTTACCCTCAAAATCTTTGTCTGAAATCATTGTACTATCCTGATTGAGCAGTTTAAAAGGCGGAATAGTATGATAGACTGTATCTACGATTTGTTTTCCATCAACTGTTTTTTCTACAGCTTCTCTTTCGCCATAGATGGGTAAACTTGTCTGGCTATTGTTTTTACAGGAAAATAAACCGAGTAAAAGACCAGTTGCGCAGTAAAATTTAGTTATGGATCTCATGTATTTAATAGTTTTGTTTGTTAAAGCTTAATTCCATCTTTACACGAACAACTTAATGTTAACCTAAAGAGGGGCGGACTGTGTTATTTGAATTTTTGGATTTAAAAATTCTTTAATTTGTCTTGGCTTTCTTTAGCAACATTATCAAATATTTTTTTCATATCACTTACTTTTTGAAGCTCTGTTTCAAAATATTTAACATCTGTTGAATCTGGGTTATATCCTTTCATCCAGTCCATCATATGGTCTGTAGCACTTTCTAAATTAGCTTTCAATGTGCTTAGCTCTTTTCTTGTTAAATTGGTGTCTAAATCAGCCTTAGTTGTTTTTAGGTTTTTTAAATTTGCCAAAATAGAATCTATCTTAACAACATCGCGGTCGAAATGAGCGATTTGAGGCATAATTTCATCATGTATCTTAATAGTTGAATCTTGCAGGGCTTTTACACCTGTTGCACCATTTCCCGGGGTTCCACATGCTGCTACTGCCAAGGATGCGATAGCTACAAACGCGATTTTATTCATGTTTTATGTTTTTTGGTAATTGGACAAATATATTAATTTCTTATGGCTCAATATTTCGATTTCTGGAAGGGAATGTAAAATTCAAGTCACGAATATAGGTTTCACAACGTACCGTGGCACAGAGGTCACCATACTTATCTTTAATTTCCAGGGTAAAATCCTTTACTACTTTGCCTTTTGTGCGGATAATATGGGCACATTCTTCAAGGATTTCCTCTGAGAGTTGCACAGAATATTCCACGCTGGTTTTGCCGGGTTTCTTAAAGGTAATCTGTGATGATTTTAACCAAGCAACGGTTTTCTTAAAGCCAATTTTTTGAAGGTATTGGTCGATTAGGATAGGGAAGATGGGGTCTGCTGCAGAAAAGATTGTTCCACCAAAGAGTGTTTTGTTGGTATTGATGTTGAATGGTGTTTTATATATTTTTACTTTGGCACCTTGGAAGCCAGGACTAATTTTTTTTACCCAGATTCCTTGAAATAGAAAGGGCGGGTAAATACGTAATAGCCATGTTAAGGCAAGTGGACTATATCTCATGATGCAAAAATAAAACAATGTGTCGGATTATTTTTCGAAATCTTGGTTTTATAGCTTCACTATGGTATTTTTACAGATCAAAAAACCTAAAATGTCAACAATAAAAGAAAAACAACCCAATAAAAAAGTGTGGTTACTGGTTATGATTGCGTCACTGGGCTATTTCGTCGATATCTACGATTTGATTATTTTCTCCATCGTCCGTATTCAGTCCTTCACTGATATTGGCGTCCCTGCGGAAGAGATGCGGGTAAAAGGTGAATTTGTGCTCAATATGCAAATGGGCGGTTTGCTGTTGGGTGGAATTCTTTGGGGGATTATAGGGGATAAATTTGGACGTTTAAAAGTGCTTTTTGGATCGATTCTTTTATACTCTGTAGCGAATATTGCAAATGGTTTTGTACATGATGTGCTTATGTATGGTATTATTCGTTTTATAGCGGGCGTTGGTTTGGCTGGAGAACTGGGGGCGGGAATTACCCTGGTTTCTGAAAGTATGCATAAATCAAAACGCGGTTATGGGACCATGTTGGTTGCCGGTGTCGGTGTTTTAGGCGCTATATTGGCCTATTTTGTCTCGGAAGAATTTGACTGGCGGACGGCTTACTTTGTCGGTGGTGGAATGGGCTTACTGTTGCTATTGTTGCGCATTGGCTCTTTTGAATCAGGATTATTTAAGGAGCAAGATAAATCGGGTGTTGTGAAAGGGGATATTCGCATGCTTTTCACAAATAAAAGCCGCTTAAAACGGTATGTCAACTGTCTATGCATTGGTCTTCCAATCTGGTTTGTTGTCGGTGTTTTGGTTACTCAAGCTCCGGAGATCGGCAAGGCCTTGGGGGCTGCAGGTACACTGAGTGCTGGTCAAGGGGTGATGTTTACCTATATCGGTATTTCTATCGGGGATGTACTGGCAGGAATATTCGCACAGATTTTAAAATCCCGCAAAAAAGTGGTGTTTATATGTCAATTAATTATCATTGGAAGCTCACTATGGTATTTATTGAGTGATGGTATTACAGCGACGAAGTTTTTAAGCCTTGCCTTTATAATAGGCTTAGGAGTAGGGTATTGGGCAACCTTTGTGACTATCTCAGCGGAACAATTTGGTACAAATCTTAGAGCAACTGTCGCAACGACGGCCCCCAATTTTGTACGCGGTGCACTCATTCCGTCAACAATGCTATATGGACTTCTAGTAAATGCATTTGGAATTGTGACAGCAGCAATTACAATGGTTGTCGTTCTTTCGGGTATAGCAATTTATTCGTTGAGCCAGTTAGAAGAAAGCTTTGATAAAGATTTAGACTACCTGGAAGAGTAGTCAATAAATAGCTATTTTTTTCGTCCCGGACATTTTTTACAGCGTTTGCCTTCTTTATATTTTTTGCAACACTTTTTAAAGCAGGCACAAGAAAAGTCAGAAAAAGGGTTCATAGCCGTATTCCGAAACTGAAACAACCCAGCTTTATTTTCTGACTCATCGATCTCCAACACAGATTCAATAACTTCGTTCATAATACAAAGTTACAATTTGTTTAAAACAATTCTAAATAATAGAATTGTTTTTACATTTTTTTGATCAGATTTTCAATTATTTTAGGGAAGTACTGATGTTCGAGTTGCTGTCCTTTAAATTTAATAATGTCTAAAGTATCGTTGGGATCCACTTTGAATCGTGCTTGGTATATAATTTCCCCCTCGTCGAAATGTTCATTTGCGAAATGGATCGTAATGCCATGTTCCTCTTCCTTATTGGCCAAAACGGCTTTATGTACATGGTCACCATACATACCTTTGCCACCGTATTTTGGTAGGAGAGCAGGATGTATATTTATAATTTGATTTGGAAATGCTTTCAGCAGGTTATTTGGAACGAGCCAAAGAAAACCCGCCAAAACAATCAGATCAATATTTAAGTTTTTAAGAATATTGACAACGTTGTCGGTTTTGTAAAATTCGTCACGATCAAATATATGTGCAGGTATTTCAAAATTGTCGGCTCGTTGAATAACGTAAGCATCAGGGTTATTGGATAAAATCAAGGCAACCTCAGCTTCATCTGAATACTTGAAATGTTCCATTATTTTTTGAGCATTGGACCCTGAACCTGAAGCAAAAATAGCAATTCGTTTTTTCACGATTAATAAGTATTAATAGATTTGATCGATTTAAAAATTAGCCCAAACTTACGGATTTTTTGTAAAAAAACTAAAATAATAGTTGACTGAAGCGCATTTTTAAGTATTATTGATTAAAATTAATTGAATAGTCACTGTTGGTTTAAATTTCTTTAACATGAGGTTCCTTTGTTCCCTATTTTTTGTAAGTGTATTTTTCTTATTTAAACCTGTTTTTGCACAGGCGCCCAAAACACTTCCATCGTTTACTTTTGAGGAGGTCTATCAGGCCAGCAAGTTTAATTCGGACAGGCTTCCAAAATCGGGCTATATTGTGTTGGATTTTTACGACCCGGGTTGTGGCCATTGCCAGAAAATGGGGGCTGGTATCGCACGCAATTTGTCCAAATTCAAGAATATATCCTTCTATTTTATCTCCATGAATGATAAGCCTTATGTCGATGGATTTATTAATATGCATGCGAAGGCATTGAAAAGTGCCCCAAATGTCAAATTCTTGTTTGATGCTGGAACTCAATTTATTGAAAAATTTAAGCCAAGCAATTACCCATCGCTCTATATCTATGATGCAAAAACCAAAGTATTGGTACAGCATTTGGACGGCGAAGACGATGTAAACAAGTTGTTAAAAGCTTTAGGTATTACAGGTTAAATGTTTAAAAATTAACAATAAAAAAAGAACGTCCGACAGTACTGTCGGACGTTCTTTTTTTATTGTTCTTGTTTATTGATGAACACAAACTTACCGTCGAATACATCCAGACGAATAATCGAATCGCGATTTACTTTTCCGGATAAAATTTCCTTTGATAGTTCATTTAAAATTCGTTTTTGAATAACACGTTTTAGTGGCCTAGCCCCATAAATTGGGTCATAACCAAGCTGTGCCAACCAATCCATTGCTTCATCAGAAGCCGTAATGAATATATTTTGTTCGGCCAGCTGTTTCTGAACATGTGCAAATTGTAAACGAACAATATCTCCAATTTCGTCTCGACTTAATGGCGTAAACATAATCACTTCATCGATACGGTTCAAAAACTCGGGGCGAATCGACTGTTTTAAAAGATCGAAGACCTCATTGCGTGTTTTGGCGATAATTTCATCCCTATTATCATCGGTCAGATGACTGAAATTCTCCTGTATAATGGTTGACCCCGTATTGGAGGTCATGATGATAATGGTGTTTTTGAAGTTTACCGTACGACCTTTGTTGTCTGTAAGATGGCCATCATCCAATACCTGCAATAGGATATTGAATACATCGGGATGAGCTTTTTCAATTTCATCTAACAAAACAACAGAATAGGGTCTTCTTCGGACTGCTTCAGTCAACTGTCCGCCTTCATCATAGCCGACATATCCTGGAGGCGCTCCGATTAAACGAGACACGGCGTGTCGTTCTTGATATTCCGACATATCAATACGAACCATGGATTGTTCGTCGTCAAATAAGAACTCGGCAAGTGCTTTTGCAAGTTCGGTTTTTCCGACTCCGGTAGTCCCCAAAAATATGAACGATCCTATTGGCCGTTTCGCATCATTTAATCCAGCACGTGATCGACGAATGGCATCGGAAATAGCTTCTATTGCTTCATCCTGACCGGCGACACGTTTATGAAGCTCTTCTTCTAGATTCAATAATTTTTCGCGTTCTGATTGAATCATTTTACTCACAGGTATGCCCGTCCATTTTGCAACAACATCAGCAATGTCTTCTGAAGTAACTTCTTCTTTGAGCATACGCTTACTTTCTTGTTTTTCGGCGAGTTCAGCCTTTAGTTTGTCCACTTTTTCTTGCGCTTCTTTAATTCGCCCATAACGAAGTTCTGCTACCTTTCCATAGTCTCCGGAACGTTCGGCCTGCTCAGCTTCGAGTTTGTAGTTTTCAATATTCTCAATCTCTTGATTGACATTGTCAACAAGACTCTTTTCTTCTTGCCACGATGCTCTCAGCGTATCTCTTTCTGCAGATAGATTAGCGATACTTTCCGATAGTTCTGCAACTTTTTTATCGTCATTTTCACGTTTCAAAGCTTCACGCTCAATTTCCAATTGCATGATACGACGTTCAAGCTCATCGACAGCTTCCGGTACAGAATCCATTTCAAGGCGCAATTTGGATGCTGCCTCATCAATTAAATCAATCGCTTTATCTGGTAGAAAACGATCGGCAATATAGCGCTGTGACAATTCCACGGCAGCAATGATAGACTCATCCAGAATGCGTACCTTATGGTGTGTTTCGTAGCGTTCTTTTAGGCCACGGAGAATGGAAATGGCATCTTGCGTGTCAGGTTCTTCAACCATAACTTTCTGGAACCTGCGCTCCAATGCTTTATCTTTCTCAAAGTATTTTTGGTATTCGTTTAAGGTTGTCGCTCCAATTGCACGTAGTTCACCTCTAGCTAACGCCGGTTTGAGGATATTAGCCGCATCCATTGCACCTTCACCACCTCCAGCACCCACCAATGTATGGATTTCGTCGATAAAGAGTATGATGTCTCCATTGGAATCGGTAACTTCTTTTACAACCGCTTTTAGACGTTCTTCAAATTCACCTTTATATTTAGCTCCGGCAACCAAAGCGCCCATATCTAAGGAAAATACAATCTTAGATTTTAAGTTTTCAGGTGCGTCGCCTTTAATAATTCTGTAAGCAATACCTTCCGCGATAGCCGTTTTACCAACCCCAGGCTCACCGACAAGTATCGGGTTGTTTTTGGTACGACGGGAGAGTATCTGCATCACACGTCGAATTTCCTCATCACGGCCAATCACAGGATCCAATTTTCCGGATTCGGCATATTCATTTAAATTTCGGGCATATTTTCCCAAAGCATTGTAGGTGGCCTCCGCATTTTGATCAGTTACCCGACTGTTTCCGCGCAATTCTTTTATGGCGGTCTTTAAGTCTTTTTCTGTAACGCCCTGTGACTTAAGTAATGTTGAGGTTTTATCAGAAGTTGCCAGAATACCCAATAATAAATGCTCTACCGAGACAAATTCATCATTGAATTCTTTGAGATAGCCCTGTGCTTTCTGAAGTGCATTGTTGGCATCGCTACTTAAATAAATATTGCTGCCACTAACCTTCGGAAAACCTTCAATTTGTTTGTCAAGTTCAGTCCCGAGATAGCTGATGTTGACATTTAACTTTTTTAATAAGTGGCTGACAACATTTTCATCCACTGTGAGTAAAGCTTTTAAAATATGCGCTGTCTCAATAGCCTGTTGTTGATGACCAGCCGCAATTTCGGAAGCTTTTTGTATAGCCTCTTGGGCTTTAATTGTATAGTTGTTAAAATTCATTTTTATTCTCTTATTTAAAGTTTCGTTGATACATATTGGTTATAACAATTGAAGTGCCATTCGGGTTTTAAGCTATACTTCGGAAAAAATGGCAATAATTTTTATTGAATCATGACAAATTTTCAGTTGTCAAAAATAATGCGCTTGATTTTTAAATAATTGGCTTAGCAGGGTATAAAATTCTTGAAATCGACTTGCATTTTTGGTTTAAGCTTTCGATATTTGCAGCATCTTAAAACGGTCAGACGTTATAAGATTGAAAAGAAGTAACGCCTCTTTAGCTCAGCTGGTAGAGCAACTGACTTGTAATCAGTAGGTCATTGGTTCGATTCCGATAAGAGGCTCTTTTAAGCAACATGCATTAAACTTCTTTAAAAAGCCTCTTTAGCTCAGCTGGTAGAGCAACTGACTTGTAATCAGTAGGTCATTGGTTCGATTCCGATAAGAGGCTCTTTGAGCGACACTCATTAAAATTCATTTGAAAGCCTCTTTAGCTCAGATGGTAGAGCAACTGACTTGTAATCAGTAGGTCATTGGTTCGATTCCGATAAGAGGCTCATAAAAAAGATCCCCAAGATTTCTTAGGGATCTTTTTTTGTTTAGTCCAAACTAAGTTTTGCTGCTGTAGCGATTTTCTTTGGTATATCTGTGTTATCCATTTTCTGACTGAATTGCTCGGAGCCAACACCGATCGCATATACCGGTGCATAGGCGGCCGAATGGTTGTTAGAGGCCCAGCTTATTGATCCCATCCGATTTAAGATTGAAATACTCAGTGCGGCTATTTTGTCGTCGCTTGCGTAAAGGCTTTTTGCGGTTTCATTTTGGTGATCGACAAAGCTTTTTTGATAGGCAGCTTCTAAAGCATTACGATCAGTTTCATGGATTGTAATTTTGGAAAATAAACCAGTTTGAGCAGCAATGAGATTCTTGAGATCGTCCCATGTTGCATTTGGATTATTCTTACGAAGGTTACCTATTGCGTTCGAAAGTTCTGCATGCGAGGTTTTTTGGTGGGATAAGAATTTTGTTTTCAGCGAAGAACTTCCATTACCGACACCTAATCCTCCTGTTTCATGGTCCGCTGTAACGACTATAAGTGTTTCATTTGGGAATTTTTTATAAAAATCATAGGCGAGTTGTACGGAGGCATTGAAATCCAATACTTCCTGAATCGTTGTAGCCGCATCATTTGCATGGCATGCCCAATCAATTTTTCCACCTTCAATCATTAAAAAGAAACCATTTGTATTGTTTTTATGCAGTGAAGTGATAGCTGCAGATGTGATATCTGCCAATTTTAAATCATTTGGCTTTTGGTCTATGGCATATTTAAGGGCATCTATAGGACTGCCATCTGAATTCATCAATATGATCTTATCTGATTTATTTGGTAGTTGTGCATAAGCATCTTTTCCTTTAAGCACTTTATAGCCGGCTTTTTCTAATATGGGGAAAAGCGATGGCGCCTTTTTATGATCAAATGTTGTTTCGGGTTTGAGAAAATTGGATCCGCCAAAAAAATCAAAATTGGAAGTGACAATTTCTTTACCGATTTCATAATACATGTCGCGGTCTGCTTGATGCGCATAAAATGAAGCCGGGGTAGCGTGGTCTATGCTGACGCTTGTAATAATACCGACTTTCTTTCCTTTTTGCTTTGCGGCATAAGCTATACTCTTATAGGGGACAGTTCCTGTACTATCCATACCGATAACGCCATTTTTGGTTTTTTTTCCAACGGCTAATGCGGTACCTCCAGCGCCTGAGTCCGTTACGCCATTGGAGAGTGAATGTGTGGAGGCAAATCCAACATGAGGAAATTGGGTAAACACAAGTGGGATGGGGTTATCTTTATGCTGTACTTCAGCTTGATGAATTTCGGTGAGATTAACCTGGTTAAGGCCCATGCCATCACCAATTAAATAAAAGATGTATTTTGCTTCTTGGCCAAAAGAGGGGAAAACATGTACAAAAACGAGGAGAAACAGAAATAAAACGTGTTTTTTCATTTGAATGGTTGTTATTTTAAAAAAACACAAATTACAGCCTTAGGATTAGCTTACTGTTAATTCAATATTATGAATTGTTTTTTTACTTGTTTCAACTGGTTTCTGCTGCTAGTTTCTGGATATCTTTCACGGTTACTGTATGGATACCTGTTTTGTAGTGATTGATCGCCTGTAACATTGCCATAGCAACTTGTCCTACTGAAAGAGGATCGTATGTTTTGAATAATCCTATTGTATTAAAGATACGAAGGGCAGCTATAGCTGTTTTTTCACCCAAGCGATCTGTATTTGGTCGGATTAGTCCTCCAGGCTGGAAAATAATAAGCCGATTGAAATCAAGTGCCTTAACATCCTGTTCAAGGCTTCCTTTCATGCGGTTATAAAAAATTTTTGATGCAGGATCCGCAAGAACAGCCGATAATAAGAGAAAGGTAGCAAAACCATTTTTTTTAGCCAATGCCGCAAATTGCAAATTAAGATCATGATCTATTTTCCATTGTGCATCTTTACTGCCTGCGTCTTTTAATGTGGTGCCAAGGCAGGAAATTGCGACATTGCCCTGTATCACTTGCTCAAAATCCGTTAGATTTTCGAAATCTACGATAACCTGTTTCAATTTAATGTGCTCCTCAAATGAGACACGTCTTAAAAGCAGTACGATTTCCGTAATTTCCTTAGATTTTAACATCAATTGAACGAGCGCCCTTCCTGTAGCGCCAGAACCGCCTATTAAAACTACCTTCATTATTTCCTTACTTCTTTTCTTTACTAATTATCTTGTATTAATTGCTTTACTGAGCGTTATTTGCCGAGATGATTGAGCATGCAATTAATCTTTATAATTAGGCTTGCCAGGAGTAAAGCGAACAATAGATTGATCCAATCGGAGGGTGTCTGCGACGGTAATCAAGTCTTCTTCGACGATAAAATTTTGATCAATAGCGGTTTTTATTGACGTAAAATCCTCTTGATCGGCGTCCTGAAAATAGAGGAGGGATTGAATAGTAGATACAGCTACCAGTTCGAGTAATTCGTCTTCACCTTCGTATCCAACGTAGAAAAAATCTGCCATAACAATGATATTTGATGTTATACGAATATACTTTTTTTCTTTTTAAAATTTGTCAATTAGCGCGAGAACTTATTGAATTGTGATAAAGGCTATGTCAAAAAGTTGTTGAAATTTGAGTTTCTTTTAGACAGATGTGGGTAGCCATCGTAAAATACATTATATTTGATATAGTCATTTTAAAGATAATTAACAATAAGTTTTGATAACGATGGATAAAGAGCAGATACAAAATTGGTTGGACAATGGATATGACATACTTCATCATGGAAGACCTGTGAAAGTTGAAGGTGATTTGTGGGATTATATCGATGGATTGGGAAGTTATGAAAATGTGTATGTTTTGCGCGAATTGATCTATTGGACGGAAGAAGAGTTGGCAAATATCGGTAAATAACGTGGAGACCCTGAAAAATCATATTCAGGATCCCGTCGGTTGTTGCCTTGTACTAGAATATAATATTTCGCTTGAAGGCACAGCCTAATTCAATAAGGGAATCTGTTTTTGCAATTCCTGGAATGCTATCGATTTTTTCATAAAGCAATTGTCGCATATGTTCGTGGTTCTTAGCAATAATTTTTACATATAGCGTGTAATTGCCCGTAATGTAATAGCATTCTGTAACTTCTGGTATTTTCTTAAGTTCTTCAATAATTCGGCTCGAGTCATGATCTTTTTCTAAACTTAGCCCTGTAAAAGCACCCCAATCATAGCCTAGCTTTTTTTCATTTAATACAGGCTTTATACCCGCTAGTATTCCTTGTTCCGTCAATCGGTTGATTCGTTGATGGATCATCGTATTGGATACGCCCATAGCTGTTGCTATTGCAGAGTAGGCCATCCGTCCATCTTCGTCTAAATATTTTAAAATCTGTAGATCAAAGTCATCGATATTATTCATTGTAGAAAGCGGTTTAAAAGTTAATTTTAATATTTCTACGCTAATTTAGTGTTAAATTTTATTTTTCAGTCAATAAAAAAGTAAATATTGTATATTTGTTGTTATTAGAAAAAACTGAATTATGAGTACAGTAGCTAAACAAGGTAAGGGCGAGATGTTCATTGCCAAAGAAGAAAAATATGGAGCGCACAATTATCATCCTCTTCCGGTCGTCTTGGAACGAGCTGAAGGAGTTATGGTGTGGGATGTTGATGGAAAGTCTTATTTTGATTTCTTATCTGCATATTCAGCTGTCAATCAAGGACACTGCCATCCACGAATTGTACACGCTTTAAAAGAGCAAGCCGAGAAATTAACATTAACATCCAGGGCATTTTATAATAATAAACTGGGTGATTTTGAAGAAATGCTTTGTCATCTTTTTGGATTTGATAAGGCTTTGGTGATGAATTCGGGCGTTGAAGCTGTGGAAACAGCAATGAAGCTTTGTCGTAAATGGGCCTATCAGGTGAAAGGTTTAGCAGCCAATCAAGCGAAAATTGTCTTTGCCAAGGACAATTTCCATGGTAGGACAATCTCTGTGATATCGGCATCCAATGATCGTACTGCAACCCATCAATTTGGTCCCTTTTTAGATGGCATAGTACTCGTTCCCTATAATGATGTTGATGCACTAGAACAGTTATTCAAAGCAGATGAAAATATCGCCGGTTTTATCGTTGAGCCAATTCAGGGCGAAGCGGGTATTGTCGTTCCTGATGAGAATTATCTGATGCACGTGAGACAATTATGTACAAAATACAATGTATTGTTTATTGCAGACGAAATCCAAACCGGTATTGCTCGGACGGGAAGTATGTTGGCATCCTATGCTATTGATGATGCGCAGAGTCAAAGCAAACCAGATGTTCTGATTTTAGGGAAAGCTTTATCGGGCGGTGTATTGCCGGTATCGGCAGTGTTGGCAAATGATTCCATTATGTTGTGTATTAAACCGGGCGAACATGGTTCGACTTATGGCGGGAACCCATTGGCCTGTGCAGTGGCTATGGAAGCGTTAAATGTTGTGCGGGATGAAAATTTGACGGAACGGGCGTTTCAGATGGGGGCCTTGTTTTTGGATGGATTGCGTCAGATTGCTGCTAAGTGCACGTTAATTACAGAAGTGCGAGGAAAGGGGCTATTGACTGCCATTGTAATTGATGCGGATGAAGAAAGTGATTTGGCCTGGAATATCTGTCTCAAATTTAAAGAAAATGGACTTTTAGCGAAGCCTACACATGGTAACAAAATTCGATTGGCTCCGCCGCTGGTTATTACAAAAGAGCAAGTCGAGACTTGCTTAGGGATCATTGAGCGATCGTTGACTAATTGGAAATAGTGTATGGAGAAAATGATTGAATTGATCAAAAACAGATCGGATATAGGAGCAGGGACTAGGGGTTCAGATCTGGGCATCGACGCCATCGAGATAGCTGCAATTAATAAAGGAAGTCAATATTTCATTAACTATCCATTTGTTGATGTGCCGACTCGAAATAGCTCCATTTATCAGAATGATAATCATCCTTTTGCGAAACATATTCAGCAGATTTATGAACAATGCAAACAAGTAGCTTCTACCGTTGAAGATAGCTTATCTTCCGGCAATTTTCCATTGGTGTTTTCAGGGGATCATTCCTCCGCAATGGGGACGATTAGTGGTATAAAGTCCGCTTATCCTGATAAACAACTCGGTGTGATCTGGGTAGATGCGCATGCCGATATTCATTCTCCGCACACAACACCTTCTGGTAATATGCATGGAATGCCTTTAGCGGCGATGTTGAATGAGGATAATATCCCATGTAAAATCAATGAAATAGACGAATCGACACAAGAATTTTGGAATAAACTAAAACGAATAGCTGGCCCAGTAGGTAAAATACTATCCAATCATTTGATTTATTTTGGTGTAAGGGATACGGAAGAACCGGAAGATCAGGTCATTGAACGACTTGGCATTAAGAACTATCGTGTGGAAGATACCAGACAGCGGGGAATAACCGTTTGTGTGGCTGAAGCATTGAAAATCCTAGAAGCATGTGATATGGTTTATATCTCTTTTGATGTGGATAGCATGGATAGTGAATTGATCTCGGATGGCACGGGAACACCAGTACCGAAGGGTTTTTTGCCAAGGGAGATTGTGTTGATTTTAGAAGAGATCATCCGATCTGGTAAGGTAATTTGTTTTGAAATTGTTGAAGTTAATCCGTTATTGGACAATAAAGGTAATAAAATGGCAGAGGTGGCATTTGATATATTAGAACGGATCACTCCGCTCATTGAATTGAAATCGAGTAATTAACCGGTTTTGGGATTGTCTATTTTCAAGCCCTTTTATTGATGTGTATCGTCAATAAAAGGGCTTTTTTAATAGTATACCGTTGAGCTTGGTGGATAAAAATAAGTCAGGCTTCCTTATGTTAAAACTCGTATTACTCTATGTGATTTAATATTGTGTTAACATGTTTCATGTACATTTGCAATTCGATTATTTACATGAAATATGAGGATTTCTGATAAAATTATTTTGTTTCTACTTTTTTTTCTACAGCTTTTTTTGTGGCAGCCAGGTACTGCGCAGGTTAAATCCTTTAAAGATATCAGGTCGTTAAGTCAAAACCATCCGGATTCTGCAATTATGCTCGTAAAAAAACGTTATGCAAAAGCTGTTACGGATAAAGACTTATTATTACAAGCCAATTGTTTACAGGCGATTGGATGGTTATGTGTTAATCAGGGGCATTATGGACAGGCGCAGGACTACTATTTTCAAGCTGATCGAATCTATACGCAATTAAATTCAAAACAGCATCTTGCTTCGAATTGGAGTGATATCGGGGAGCTTAATATTTTCAACAAACAACATGATCTAGCGAAAGTTTATTTTAACAAGGCGCTACATTCTTTCCGAACAGAAGGGGATAAAAATGGAGAGGCAGGTACATTAGGGAATATAGGTCATTTATTTGAAAAGGAAGCGAACTACGACTCCGCCTTTGTCTACCAGAATCTTGCTTTGTCCATTTATAGCAGTATTGGGAATAAAAATGGAGAAGCTAAGATCCATGAAAATTTAGGCAGTATTTATGAAGATCTTGCAAGATATGACAGCGCTTTTTTTCATTTTGAAAAAGCACGTACCCTCTATACGGAAACAAAAGACAATTATGGAAAAATTGTGGTCATAAATAATATGGGCGATATTTTTAGGAAGACCAATAAATATCCAGAAAGTATCAAACTCACGCAATTGGCTTATCAGATGGCGGAAAATTTGGGTGATGTGTATCAAATGGCTGCTACGACAAAAGATTTGAGTAGGACCTACGCCTTGCGCGAGCAGATGGATAGCGCCTATTTTTATGCAGAAAAGAGCCGTAAGTTGGTGCTTGAGCTTTATAGTGTGGATGGTGCTCGCCATACTGCTTTTTTTCAGGCACTCTACGATATGAATCAACAAGCCGAAGAGATCGAGAAATTACAAGTAACCAAAAGAATCAACTTAATCATGCTCTGGGGAACAATCGTAGTTTTAATTTTGTTAATTGTGTTATCCTATGTATTGCATAGTCGCCAGAAAATTAAGATTAAAAACCAGATCTCCGATTCACGAAAACAGGAGGCCGAACGCGAGTTGACCGAAATTGCACTTAAAAACCAGTTGCTTGAAGATAAGCAGCTCAAACAAGAACTGTCGCTCAAGCAAAAGGAATTGACATCCCATACCTTAAATTTAATCCGTAACAATCAATTTTTGGAAGAACTTCGTGATGAACTGAAAGGTATGGTTAAGGACGAACGCCGGGATCAAAAACGACAGATGCAGAAGTTGGTGTTGCAGATCAATGAAAATATCACACAGGGTATTCATTGGAAAGAGTTTATGGGAACTTTCGAAAAGGTGCATCACAGCTTTTTTGAAAAACTTATTCAACGATTTCCAGATTTGACGGCAGCGGATATGCGGTTAATCGCATTGCTTAAAATAAATTTGAATAATATCGATATTGCCGTCTTATTGGGCATATCACAAGATAGCCTTCGTGTTGCCAGACATCGATTGCGAAAAAAACTAAGACTGGAACAAGGAGAGGACCTCGCGGGCTATCTTGTTGGGATTTCATAATTTTTTAACACAGGAGTAATAGAATGTTAATGGCGCTTAAATTGCATTTAAACTGCTGTTTATTAGTTGTTTAGTAGTGCTTGTTTCCTTACTGTATAGCCCACTTTCTACCTTGTTTCCTCATTGTAACGCTCGATATTTTGTGTGATTAAAGTTGGCTGCCATCTTTGCGACAACAATCAAAGATTCATAATAATCTAAGCAAAATGAAAAACTTTTTAACAGTATTACTTGCCTCCAGTATTTCGGTCAGCGCTGCTTATGCGACCAAAATCAAAGGTAAGGTATTGGATGGTCAGACTGGTGAAGCTATTGCTGGTGCAACAGTTTTCTTGGAACAAAGTGGGCTATCGACCAAAACACAATTGGATGGTTCGTTTGAATTCAAAGGATTATCTGCAGGTGTGGATAAGGTCCATATCAAGCATATGGCTTACGCCGAACTAATTAAAGAAATCGAGATTCAAAAAGAAAATACCCCTCATTTTATTTTTCAGCTGACATCGACCGAACAAACATTAATGGAAGTAACTATAAAAGGACGTCGAAACGGTGGGGATGACGATCCTAGCGCGCGGCGTTTGGAGAAGAATGCGTCACAAATTATGAATGTTGTTTCGGCACGCGCAATAGAGATTTCTCCCGATATCACCGTCGCAAATGTTATACAGCGTGTTTCGGGTGTATCCATAGAAAGAAATTCGAATGGCGAGGGGCAATACGCAATTCTGAGAGGGATGGATAAACGTTACAACATGACTTTGGTGAATGGCGTAAAAGTTCCGAGTCCAGATAATAAATACCGTTATGTGCCTTTGGATTTATTTCCTTCAGATATGTTGGAACGCTTAGAAGTCTACAAGTCGCTAACACCAAATATGGAAGCCGATGCAGTGGGTGGGGTTGTCAATATGGTTATGAAATCGGCGCCGACAAAGCTATTGCTTCAAGCAAATTTGGCAACGGGTTATAGCCAACGTTATTTTAATCGGGATTTTGGAAGCTTTTCAACAAGCGGAACCTCGGCAAAATCGCCATATGAACAGCATGGGAAGAATTACAATGCAACCGCAGCTGATTTTAATAAAGGTGCATTAGATTATACTTATAAAAAGCCCCTTCCAGACCTTGTCGGCAATTTGACAATAGGCAATCGGTATTTGGATGATAAATTGGGCGTTATTTTGGGTGCGAGTTATCAAAATTTACGTCGTGGCAGTCGTTCTATTTTCTACAAATCGGCTGTCGTTGGCGTAAATCCCAATGCGGTAATTACTGAGCAGAGTGATCGTCAATATGATGAACAGCAACAACGCTTAGGTTTGCATAACAAGATCGACTATCGATTTAATCTGAATCATCGGATTAGCTTCTATCAAATGTATGTGAATTTAAATAACATGCAATTACGTGATGCTGTGAATACGATATATAATGGCCAGTATGATCCCAGTATTGGTAAAGCCGAATTGACCTATGTGACAAGAAGTCGAAAAACACAGCAACAGATCTACAATGGTACCTTACAGGGGGATCATCATTTTTTAGATAATCGGCTGAATGTCCGTTGGTCAAGTGTGCTTTCTTCAGCGCGCAATCAATTGCCACAAAATACGATGATCAGTTTGGATGGCGTAGAAGAAAATTTTGAACGTAAAAGGACTTCTCTCGTCAATAAATCTCCTGTAACCTATCGCTGGGAACGGAATACGGATAATGATCATGCAGGTTATTGGGATGTAGCTTATAAAGTTCCAATGGAAAACAGTAAGCTGGAGCTATCGACCGGAGGTCTGTATCGTGATAAACAGCGTAGTAGTTTTTACAATAACTACAACTTATCACCAGCTTCTGCAGAAGAGGCAAAGTATAAATACGGTGTGGATTTTCAGCGCTATACCGATCTCAATCTGACTGTCACCAATCCTACTGGAGCTGTCGCAAATCCACTAACTTACGACGCTGGTGAGAAGACCACAGCATTGTACGGCATGTTCAACTATGAGAATGACAAATGGCAGATGATCGGTGGAATCCGTATGGAACACAGCAATCAGAATTATAAATTATTGTTTCCTGCAGGAGAAAAAAGACCGGAGGGATCACAAATTTATACAGAATGGCTGCCAAGTTTGACCATGAAATATCATTTGGACGAAAAACAACAACTTCATGCAGCCTATTATCGCGCGTTAAACCGACCTGGATTTTATGAAATTGTACCCTCAAGTGTGGTTAATGAAGAGTTTTTAGAAAAAGGAAACCCAGATTTAAAACATGCCTTAGCAGATAATTTCGATTTAAGGTATGAATTATTCCCTGAAGCTTCTTCCCAATTTCTTGTGGGTATGTTTTATAAAAAAATCAAAAACCCAATTGAATATACCTTTCAACCGGATGAGGTTCGTAAGCAGGATGTATACTACACTCCGGGTAATTTTGGTAATGCCAACAACTTTGGTGTCGAGGTTGATTACATCAAGTATATCCAGAAATTTGGTGTTAAGGCCAATTATACCTATACACATTCACGTATAACGACCGCTAAGATGTCGCGTCGAATCAATGAAACCACACAGGACCCAGAAGCGATAATCGTGGATCAAACTAGACCATTATATGGGCAAGCTGCACATGTGGCCAATCTATCATTGCTTTACAAAGATGCTAATAATGGCTGGGAAGGACAGTTGGCTGGATCTTATACCGGCTCACGGATCAATACAGTATCGCAATTTTTGAACGATGATTTATGGCAAAAGGGATTTGTTCAGTTAGATGCTTCTATTGAGAAAAAATTTAAAGCAGGTTGGGCCATTTTTGCCAAAGCCAACAATATCTTGAATACACCAATGGAATTGTATGTGAAAGGAACAAATCCCGAAAATGAGAAGATAGCTGAAAAGCTTATTGAAGGCGGAAATACATTGATTAGAAAGGATTTGTATGGGCAGAACTATATCCTTGGTTTACGTTATTCGTTTAGTAAATAATAGACCCGCGTAAAACACAACATGTTTTAATCTGAACATGTACGGTGTGAAATAACAACAGTTTGTTTCGGTGAAGCTTTCCCTTTTTTGGAACGATCAAGTTTTGAACAAGTATGATTCGCTTCATCATTAAAATTAAATATATACAGATGAAAAATAAATGTATTTTATCGTTTCTAGCATTTTTTATCGTGGTGTTAAGCGCCTGTGAAAAAGCAAATATTGATGTTGATACTGCTGATGCCGATGGAAGTGCTATCGGCGAGGTCTCCGGTGTGTGGAGTAAGGGGAGTGTGCAGCATATTAAGGGGGATATTATTATTCCCGAAGGTAAGACACTAACGATTGAGGAAGGCGTAACTGTATTGATGGATTCTGTCAATAAGCCTGAAATTGTTGTTTTGGGTAATTTATATGCGTTTGGTACAGCTGAAAATCCTGTCAAGTTTACGGTTGAAGATGGGTATAAGACGAAGACGAATGAATTTGGCAAATTATGGGGAGGAATTTTAGCCGCCCCAAGCTGTCAGGAACTTGTTTTGGACAATACCATCATAGAGTATGGGGGTGCAATTACATCAGACGCGTCAACTTCTGTAAAGATGGGCTTGTATAAAAAAGTGTCTGGTGAAGCTTTACCAGCGCTATGGTTTTCTAATCCAAATGGAAAACTAGTGGTTCAAAATAGTACGGTAAGTCATTTTCACGAAGACTGCACGTATATTGAAGGAGGAAAAATCATTTTTGCTAACAACCGTTTCTTTTCCAATGGGGTGACAGGTGGAGAAGCGATGAATTTCAAATCCGGATGTCTTGCAGATGTTGCTTATAACCTAGTGTATAGTGTAAATACCAATGCATTAAAACTGTCCAATTCAGGAGACCGTACACCCCAGGCTTATATTATTGTTTACAATAATACCATGCTCAACACTGGATGGCGCAGACCGACAGCCAAAGGAGGTTCGATTTGGTTAGAAGCATCTGTCAGAGCCGAGATTTACAATAATCTTTTTGCTAATACGCGGTTTGGAGTCAAGCGCGACCCGAAAAAGCCAGAAGATAACCGTTCTGTGTCAAGTAATAACTGGTACTATGGTTACAGCCAATTGAATGTAGATCAGTTTCAGGTCGGCAAAAATGATATTGTAGGCGGTAGTAATGATATTAGAGGTAAAGCGGCAGGAGATAATAATCCTAAATTTATAGCCTATCCTTTGGAAACCTCAGTCGACAACTATCTGTTTGACTCCACCTGGGATTTTCATCTCCAAGGGAATTCACCTGCATTAAAGGCTGGTACCCTTGCTTTTAAACCTCATTTTACGAGTGGCCTGGTGATGTCAAACGGTCTAATCTATAGTTCTCCCCAGCCAGCAGCATATGTTGGGGCATTCGGTTCCAAATTCTAATTTACTTCATATAATGACAAATTTAAAAACAATACTAACACTAACTTTGGGAGCATCAACCCTGCTTCAAATGGCATGCGAAAATGCGCAAACAAATAATATAGAATCAGTTAAGCCCGTTGTTGTGACTGATGCTGTACGTTATGATTCGGATGATCCCGCAATTTGGATCAATAAGAGCGATCCGAGCAAGAGTTTGATTATAGCAACGGATAAAGATGCCGATGGAGCTTTATTCGTGTACGATTTACAGGGTAAAACGGTCAAAGAAAAAGTGGTTTCCAATTTAAAACGACCAAACAATGTTGATGTAGCCTACGGTTTGGTATTGGGAGGGAAACCTGTCGATATCGCCGTCACAACAGAGCGTATGACCCATAAATTGCGTGTCTTTTCATTACCCGATATGAAACCGATCGATCAAGGGGGACTGGATATGTTTGTTAGCGAGACTGAACCGGAATTTAGGGACCTGATGGGGATTGCCCTATATACTTCCCCAAAAGGAGAGATCTATGCTATTGTTGGACGGAAAAATGGACCAAAAGAAGGCTATTTGGGTCAATATTTATTGGAGGATAATGGTTCTGGTACGGTAAAAGCTACATTAGTTCGCAAATTTGGTTCATTTAGTGGAAAGAAAGAGATCGAGGCGATAGCGGTGGACAATGAGCTTGGATATATTTACTATTCGGACGAACAAATTGGCGTAAAACAATACTATGCCGATCCAGCAAAGGGAAACCAACAGTTGGCATTATTTGCTACAACAGGTTTTAAAGAAGATCATGAAGGTATTTCGATTTATAAATTGACCGATAGTACCGGATATATCTTGGTGTCGGACCAAGGTGCAAATCGTTTTCAAGTCTTTAGTCGGGAAGGAACCCAAAGCAATCCTTTCGAACACAAATATCTGAAGACTGTACCGGTTATGGCAACACAAAGTGATGGTTCAGAAACGACCTCCTTTAATTTAAATGAAACCTTTAAACATGGCTTGTTTGTTACTATGAGCGACGATAAAACATTCCATTACTATCGATGGGAAGATATTGCCGAAGCGGATTTGAAAAAGAAATAGGTTATAGAATAAGTGCTAGAGCAACAGTTGTTATTTGATTTCAGCTGTTGCTTTTTTTTGCTATTGGTAATATTTGTTTGCTATTGGTAATATTTGTTTAAAATACCTCGCGTTATGCTTTATGCACTGAGCGGAATTTTAAACCAAAAGGTTGATCCTTGACCAATCTGGCTGTTGACACCAATTTCTCCTTGATGTTTTTGAATAATTTCTTTGCAAATAAACAGCCCAATGCCAAATCCCGACGCGTAACGATCTGCATCGTCATTTACACGATAGAATTTGTTGAATATTTGTTTCTGATCCTTGTGATTGATGCCTTTTCCTTGGTCTTTGATCTCGACTTCAAAATAACCTGATTGTATTGCCACATGCAGGGTAATTGTTGAATTACTGGGTGAATATTTAATGGCATTGTCCATGAAGTTGATTAGCACTTGTTCGATTTTATCACGATCGGCAATAATCTCCAAATTCGAATCTATTGCTCCAGTATAATGGATGAAGTGCTTTACCGATTTTAAAGAATAGATATTTTGAATATAATCGATTAAAGAGCAAATGTTAAATGTCTTTTTGCGAAGCACTAGCTTACCCTCATTTAATTGAGTAACATTTAAAAAGCCGTCAATTAAACCGCGCATACGCGTTGCTTGCTCATTCGATTGGTGGAGATATTGCATGCGCTTTTCGGTGCTCAGTGTATCTTCTTTGGCCTGAAGTAATTGGATATAGGCAATTAGTGAGGTCAACGGTGTTTTAAGTTCGTGACTTGCGATACTAATAAAGTCTAGTTTTTTCCTTTCTTCTTCCTTGTCATTGGTGCTGTCTATTATAGCGCCGTAGATCATATGTCTTGTTGTATCCGATTCCAATTGACTTCCACCTATTGACCTTAACCATTTTATCTTACCTGTTTTTTTATCTTTTATTTCACATTGACAATCGAAAGGAGATTGTTTATGTGTTACTTCCAGAAAAACATCATGGATGATAGTTCTGTACTGAGGCAGTATTTGGTCGAAAAAGTCAGCTTCTTTGATGTTGTCTTGCTGATCGAAGCCAAATAATTCACGGCAGCGATCATTGAGTTCCATTGTTTTGGTTTCCATGTCAATAGAAAATATACCGATACCGGCGGCTTCTACGATCATTCTAAACTGTTGATCTCTTTTGGCGATAAGTTGATGAATTGTTTCAAGCTTTTCGTGTTCTTGATGCTGGGTGGTAATATCTATAGCGGTACCTGCAAACCATTCGGGTTGTTGGTCTTGGTCAAAGTATACTCTTCCTTTACAGTGCAACCACCGTAACTGAAGATCTTGTGCTCCAATGGTTCTAAACTGTACGTCATAAACACCTTTGTTTTGATAAGTCAGTGATTTTTTTACTTCCTGATCGATTCTATTCCTATCTTCTGGATGAATATATTTAAGGACTTCATTGTATGGAACATACTCACCTTTCGCAAACCCAAAGAGTTCCCGAGTCCGTTCATCCCAATTTACTAAGTAATTTTTACAATTTAAGGTCCATGTTCCCATCTCGGCCGACTGTAAAGCAAAATGATAATGTTCTTCACTCTCAATGATTTTCTTGAGTGCCCCCTTAAGTTTTTCATTGAGATCTTCAGTATGTTTAGATGACAAGGTGTAATTATTCGTTGGGCTCTTATAGTGTTTTCCTGCTATAAGATATTTTTGAGTTAATAAATCTTGTAGCAATTTTCGTTCAATGGTATTTTTTTCCTGCGTTTGTGGGTACTTGTCTTCATTTTCAGGTATCAGTCTATTTTGATTAAATATGCCATAAATTTCACCTTTTTCATCGATGAGCGGATGATATTCAAAAGTGTGCGTATAACCTAGTGAAGCCTGATTTTCCGTTTTGAGTTTAATCCTTATCTTTTCAATGACCGCAGTTTTTCCGTTTATCCAGACATTTTTCAGGAGGGGGATATAGGGTGTTAAATCTTCTCGTTGAAGACAATTTTCAAGACACTGCCCAATAATACGCTGATCACAACCCCAAAGTTTTAACATGTTAGTGCTTGCATAAGAAATATGGAGTTCTGCACTATCATAAATTGCGCAGGCATCCAATGAAGAGGTTAGAACGGCTAAAATATCTTTATCTGAACATATCATAACATAGCAAAAATTAAGTATTGATTAAAGCGATATCGCTATAGCTTGATTTAATAGCATACAAATATTGTTCCTTTCTCATGAGTTTTCGCTCTATCCATAAATGACCGGAGTTGTCGTACGGGATGAAATCCACTATTTTATTTGCTAGTTGATCCTGTGGGCTGTTTAATGTGAACTCATCATGTCGACAGTAGACTGGATAGAAAGTTGTATCTTTATTTTGTTTATGCAGTCTGTTTCTTTTTTATTTCAAATAGCGAATATGATAAATTATCGTTGCAGTATAAGTTTGGAAGAAAATAGAATTGAAAGTTTTTATTTAAATGCCATAGAAGATGAATACGGTTAAGATACTATTGGTTGAAGATCACATGGTCGTACGGAATGGTATTAAACTACTTTTAGAATCCCAGGGTGAATTTACGGTGATAGGCGAGGCATCTGATGGTGCAGAAGCGCTGTCTATATTGGCGAATGGTTTAGCTCCTGATATTGTTTTAACTGATATAAACATGGAGCATATGGACGGGATGGAGCTTTTAAAAATCATCAGTCAAAAATATCCATTGGTCAAAGTTGTGATATTGTCTATGCTAAATCAAATTCATTATGTTGTTGAAGGTTTTGAACATGGTCTTTCAGGCTACCTGTTGAAAAATATAGGTTACAATGAATTACTTTTTGGATTAAAGCATGTCGCTGAAGGCGGACGCTATATGAGCGAAGAAATTAGTATAGCCCTGCTTGAACAAGTTTCTTCCGGTCAAGTTTATAGGGATGCGGGCTCGAATATCATCCTCGATCTGGAAATAAACGATCGCGAGCTAGAAGTATTAGAGTTAATCGCTGACGGTTTTACAAATTTAGAAATTGCAGATAAAATCTTTTTGAGTAAGCGTACTGTTGAAGGATATCGGCAGAGCTTGATAGATAAAACAAGGGTAAAAAATACCGCGGAATTAGTAAAATATGCTTTTCAACATGGCTTATTAAAAAAGTCATGATAACCATTTCTGTATTTGGTGAGCATGACGTAGCGGGCTATTATTGGAAGTCCGCGCATGCTATTACGTTATATTCGGTATTCTTTCTCGACAACGATTGAAAATAAATAGACCAGCTCCAATAAGAATGAAGGGTATACTAAGCAGCTGTCCCATATTGATCAATAAGGAGTCTTCAAAATGCTCTTGATTGATTTTCAAAAACTCATCTAAAAACCTGAACGAAAACAGCAAAACCAACAGCAAGGCGAAATAGTTTCCATTGTTACGTCGAAGCTTGTTTTCTTTCCATAAAAGATATAACAATACGAATAATAAGAGACAAAATAAGGCTTCATAAAGCTGTGCTGGATGCCGGGGGATAGTATCGATATGGGTAAACACAAAGGCCCAAGGTAAGCTACTTGCTGTGCCAATCATTTCAGAGTTCATTAAGTTGCCCAATCGAATGCAAACACCAGCTAAAGGGACGACCAAAGCAATCCGATCTGCAAGCCAGAGAAAAGGAAGTTGCTGTTTTTTTGCAAATAAATAGATTGCGATTAGTATGCCTATACCACCACCGTGGCTTGCCAGCCCACCTTCCCATATGGCTAATATTTTTAAGGGATTATTGAGGTAATAACCGGGATCGTAAAATAATACATGCCCTAGTCTAGCGCCAATGACAGTACCAAAAACAATATAAATGGTTAGTTGATCTAAAAACTCGGGTGGCCGACCTTCTTTCTTAAATAATGATCCTAATATCTTATAACATAATACAATACCCAATAACCAAAATAGTCCGTACCAGCGAATAGGGTGTTCAATAAGTGGAATAACAAAGATATCACTATCTATAGTCCAGTTTATGTAAGTAAAGATTAGGTTATTTACCATATTACGTTTTAGCGTGATGCTTTATGATATAAGTATGTGGTATGGCTATTTCGTTACACGTTTTGATAAAAAAACGAAATTCTCTTTATCGATGCAAATATTGAGTCATATATTGCGATTATTAAATAGTAAGTTTTCATTGTTGACCAATTTGTATGTTTGTAGGAAGTAAAAGAAAATTAACTCTATCTGCGATCAATAATTGCACTCGGTGTTTTTACTGAGGAAGAATATTAACATAAGTATCAGTGGGGTTAAATACTTTTGAAAGTATATATTGGTTTTTTTGATAATATTCCGATATTCGACAATAGATAACATGATATGGATAGTAGTGCCTTGCCTATTTTTTTATAGCTGTTGATATCTTGTGAAAGCTTATTATAGTTAATGAAGGAGGTAATGGAAAAATATAAGACCTTCATGTAAATTTAAACAGATAGTTATATTCTGATGATACGAAATTTGACAAGATTTACTTTTTGTTTTTTATCTCTCGTGCTAATGGCACAGTTACTTTCTTGTTATCAAATTGACCGTCAGACGTCTAGAAATAATGCGCATACTGAAGATAAGGCACTTGATTTAACCTATCAGGACAAATTATTAAAATTTCTCGCTCTACAGGATTTTAGGGATCAATCTATTATAGCAAAGGAGACAACGGAGTTTGCTAAGGATAGATATTTTAATATTTCTGGCTATAATTGGATTTTTTTGGCGTATAACTACTTGTTGGATGATAAAATTGATTCAATAGAAATTGCGCTGAAAAACCTTGATGGGAGAACAATGTCTCCCGATTTGCATGTTCTGAAGGATTACTTTAAAATAAGAGCTAATTTTAGTTTTAATGATGTGACTACTATTGGCATCATGGAACAAATTATCGATGCGAAAGAATATGCATTAGCAAATAAAAGTAGGTTTAGTTTTCTTTTTTTTAATCTATTGGCCAATGCAAATTATCGCCGCGCTGATTATAACCAGGCACTCAAAGATAACGAGTCGTGGTATTATTATCATCCCAACAGATCCGACCCACATGTTGCACAGGCCTATCAGGAGATTAAATTTATACAGTATATTGAATTGCATGATTTTGAGAAATTAAAATTAACACTGGATAGCTGCAGATATTATGCAAATAAAACGGCTGATTCTGCTATTATTATGCGCATGTATAATTTACAGGCGCAGTATTTTTTTAGCATAGGTAATAGTCGAAAAGCAGTAGAGGCATCCCAAAAGTATTTTAATTATTTATCTTCAAGCAAGGCGCTCAATGCCTATGCGTATGCGAATTTGGCAAAAAATTTTTTGAATAATCATCAAGTGGACTCGGCGATCTATTATTTCAATGCTGGATTGCAGTTTATCAAAACACATAAAGGCAAGCAAAATAAATTATTCTATTACCAGAATCTACAAGTAGCACACGCATTAAAAGGAGATTATGAACGGGCTTATTTTACCTTAGATTCAGCCTATCAGGATTATAAAAATAGCACAAAAAGTATTGAAAATGATCGTATCAATGAGATCAATACACGATATGAAACTGAAAAAAAGGACCAGGCTATTCAGCTTTTAAAAACAACAAATGCCTTCAACCATCAGATTATGGTCCAACAGCGTTGGATTTTTGTTATTTTATTTGCGCTGATCTTTAGTATTGCATTCTTCATTTATTATCGGAATAAACAAAAGTTGTTGAAAAATATTAATCAGCGTATAGTTGCCGAAAACAGACAATTAATTTTAGAGCAAAAGACACGACAAAACCAGCTTAATCCGCATTTTATTTATAATGCTATAGCTAATTTGCAAGGTTTGATCAGTAGTGAACAAAAAGCAAAAGCAAATCAATACCTCATCCTGTTGTCCCGTCAAATTCGTGATATACTCGAATTAAATAGGGAGGAGTATATTTCTTTGGATCAAGAAATTAAATCATTAAAGAATTATATACTTTTACAGCAGATGCGCTATCAAGATGTATTTGATTTTGAAATTGAGAGCGGTAATTTGGATGTGGACGATGTCATGATTCCCCCCATGTTGATTCAGCCGTTTGTTGAAAACGCTATTGAACATGCTTTCAAAAATTTAAATTATCGCGGACAGTTACAAATTCTTTTTAATCAGCAAGCAGATCAATTGCATATTGTTATCAGTGATAATGGTTGGGGAATGCGCACACATAAAAAAGAGAATGCGCACAAGACATCTCTTTCACAGGTGATTACCAAAGAGCGTCTTGAACTTTTATTTACTGATCCAAAGCAAAAAGCAAGGATTGAAATAAAACCCAATTATAAAGAGGATAAAAGTGGATATCGTGTAGAAATTTATATCCCACTTGTTTTATATTTTAATTAAATACGTGAAATTATGAAAGTTTATATTCTTGAAGACGAGCATAACATCTATCTGTATATTAAGTCTCTGTTAGATGCGATACCCTATGTTCAGATAGTAGGTTATAGTCCCTCTATTGCCCAGGCAGAACGTGAATTGCTTGAATCTAATCCAGATCTTATTTTAGCCGATATTCAATTGAAAGACGGATCCAGTTTATCCTTCCTTTCAGAACTGAAATTGGATATTAATACCATCTTTATAACAGCATTTAACCAGTATGCCATAGAAGCCCTAAATATAGGTGCCATTGCGTATTTATTAAAGCCATTAGTCCCAGAACAATTTATGGAAGCTATTGAAAAATGTTATAAAAAAAATACGGAATTTAAGTTCAATAGCATGCAATTAAGCATGGCCGAAAGCTATCTGAAATCTCCAAGTAGACCTCGTAAGATAGCGCTTCGTACATTTGAATATACCCAGATCGTGAATATTGATGATATTCTTTATTGTCATGGAGATAAAGGGTATACTACATTTTATATCAAAGACAATAAACCGATGATGGTTTCAAAAGTCCTTAAACATTTTGAAACGATGCTTCCTGAATCTGAATTTATTCGTTGTCATCAATCTTATTTAATCAATGCCAATTATATTAAAAAATATTTCAAGGATGGCCAAATAGAAATGTCTGATGGTAAAATGATTCCTGTTGCGACCAGAAAAAAAGATGTCATCCAACAATTCTTGAATGATATATAAGAATTGAAATAGTAAAGATTCCGTTTTAGCACTGTGTTTATTTGCTAAAAAATATAGCTTTCGTCTTTAATACTAAAATATTTAGTATTACATTTGTATGTACTATTAAATAGGAGGGGCTATGATGTTAGATGATAAACAAGCTTTGATTAGTAAACTTAAAAAAGACTTACTGTCGTGGCAGGGAGTAGCTCAAAGTTTGAATGATGAATGCGCTATAGATTTGGGGCCTTTGGAAAAAGCTTTTCCAAATGGAATCTTTCCCAAAGGTGTTATACATGAATTTGTTAGCTTTAACCGCATGGATAGTGCTGCTTCCTGTGGATTTATTGGTGCTTTGCTTGGAAAACTGATGCAAAATGATGGGATTTGTATTTGGATAGGCTCTATTCAAACGGTATTTCCTGCTGCTATCAAATCATTTGGAGTTGATCCGGCCTCGATTGTTTTTGTCTCCATGAAACGGGAAAGAGATGTTTTATGGGCAATGGAAGAAGCGTTGAAATGCCATGGTATAACAGCCGTATTGGCTGAAATACATCAGCTGGATTTTATTCAGTCAAGGCGCCTTCAACTTGCCGTAGAAAAAAGCCGGGTGACAGGATTTATACTTCAACATAACCCCAAGATCTTGTTGGCGACGAGTTGTGCTGCACGTTGGAAGGTTACTTCTTTACCTAGTCAATCGGATGATGGATTACCTGGTATTGGTTACCCCTGTTGGGAAGTAGAGCTGCTTAAGGTAAAAAATGGTAATCCAGCCAAAGGACAAATTATCTGGTCTCCACAAGGATTTAGAACATTCCTCAAAAAAGATGTGCAGATCACAGATTGGACCTATAATTATCAAAATTTAGGCTAGCCATGAAAAAAAGATTTGCGTCCCTTTGGTTTCGTTACTTAAAAACAGATTGGCTTACCGTCTGTAAGCCACATTTGCAGGATGATCCTGTTGTTTTGTCTGTCGCTGTGCAAGGAAAATTAATCGTTAGTGCGTGTAACGCATTTGCAGAGCAAGCGGGGATACACGCAGGTATGGCTATAGCAGATGCACGGGCATTTATTCCATCACTTAAAATCATCAAAGAGCAAGCTGGATTGGCTGAAAAATTACTCCATTCCATAGCAGATTGGTGCATAAGGTATACACCATGGGTTTCATTGGATGAGCCCGATGGAATTATGCTCGATATAAGTGGTTGTGCACATCTTTGGGGTGGAGAGGCAACTTACTTAACAAGTATTGTTTCTCAATTTAAACAACATGGTTATACTGTGCGCATGGGCATTGCTGATACCATTGGGGCCGCATGGGCTATCACACATTTTGGTTCTGAAAATACGATTATAAATGAACAGGCGCAGTCAGAGGCACTTTTTCCCTTGCACCCTGCAGCACTACGATTGGAAGAGGTTCAATTGAAAAGGTTGCAATCGCTTGGACTACAGTCAATAGGAAGTTTTGCAAAAATGCCGCGTTCAGTCTTGCGTAGAAGATTTGGTGACAGCCTATTACTTCGACTGGATCAGGCCATGGGGCTGGAAGATGAATTTGTTCTTCCTATAAAAGCTAATTTACCGTATGAAGAGCGATTACCTTGTCTCGAACCCATCTGTACAGCACATGGTATTGAACTGGCGCTGGAAGAGTTATTAAACAAGTTGTGTAAACGTTTGTCGGGAGAGGGGAAAGGATTACGTGCAGCTGAATTGAATTGCCACCGCGTGGATGGGAAATTAGAGACAATCAGCATTGAGACTAATCGTGCTACTGCCCAGGTCAAACATATCCTTCAATTATTTGCCATAAAGATTCCACAGATTGAACCGGCATTGGGGATTGAATTATTTACTTTGGAGGTTTCTAAAGTTGAAATCGCAGATCCTATTCAGGAAAATCTTTGGAACAATAGAATTGGCCTCAAAAACCCGGCAGTTACCGAACTGTTAGATCGCTTGAAAAGTAGGGACGCCAATTGTGAGATTTCACGCTATGTTCCGTCTGCACATTACTGGCCCGAGCGATCCATGAAAATAGCGACTACACTAGATGAGGTTGCAACTGTTGACTGGCAAATGGCAAGACCACGTCCGACGCGATTATTGAAGGTTCCGGAACGTATTATTGTTACCGCTCCCATACCCGATTATCCCCCCATCTTGTTCCGTTATAAGGGAGACACCTATACGATCAGAAAAGCAGATGGCCCCGAACGTATTGAGCGTGAATGGTGGATTGATCCAGGCGAACATCGGGATTACTATGCGGTAGAAGATCTGCAAGGCCGGCGTTTTTGGCTGTATCGTTCGGGGCATTATGACGGGCATACGGATCAATGGTTTATACACGGTTTTTTTGCTTAAGCATGGGCTATTGTGAATTACAGATAACAAGTAATTTTAGTTTTCTCGAAGGTGCTTCACACCCTGAGGAACTGATCGAAAGGGCTGCTCAATTAGGGTATCATGCTGTTGCAGTAACCGACCGTAATAGCCTTGCTGGGATCGTTCGTGCGCATATCGAGGCTAAGAAAGTAGGTATACGACTTATTCCTGCCTGTCGTTTAGATTTACAGGATGGCCCAAGTTTATTGGCCTACCCAACAGATAAAGAGGCTTATGGCCGACTCTCAACATTGTTAACTCTTGGAAATTTAAGGACCGAAAAAGGAAAATGCGAGTTATATAAAAACGATGTATTTCAATACGCTGAAGGGATTATATTCATTATTTGTCCACCTGAAAAATTGGTGTTGGGGTTTGAGCTTGAACATTCATTTATTGAGTTTGTTCAGGAATGTCAACAGCATCTCCAGGGCTATCTTAATCTAGGAATAAAAAAACTCTATCGTGGGGATGATGCTAAATTATTGTTTCGGATAAATCAGCTGGGCGAACAATTGGATATCCCGAGGGTGGTACTTGGTGATGTATATTATCATGTCCCTGAAAGGCGTGAATTGCAGGATATTTTAACCTGCATTCGTGAAAAATGTACGATACATACGGCTGGATTTCATTTACATCCTAATGCGGAGCGTTATCTCAAATCAATACCTGAAGTTGAACGTTTGTTTAGGCTGTATCCTGAGGCCGTAGCACAGAGTGTAAAAATAGCCAATGCTTGTCGTTTTGCCCTAGATGATTTGAAGTACATCTATCCAGATGAATTATCATCCCATGGTCGAACGACGCAGGAGGAATTAACTTATTTAACCTGGGAAGGGGCAAAAAAACGATTTGATGGTGATATTCCAGCAACAGTTCGTGAAACGATTCAAATGGAACTTGATTTTATCGAACGCAAAAATTATGCTTCTTATTTTTTAACTGTATACGATTATGTCCGGTTTGCAAAGGAAAAAGGAATTTTATGCCAGGGACGTGGATCGGCAGCAAATTCTACGGTCTGTTACTGTTTGGGCATTACTTCTGTTGACCCATCAAAATACAGGCTTTTATTTGCACGATTTATGTCCGATGCACGCGATGAACCGCCGGACATAGACGTCGACTTTGAACATGAGCGTCGAGAAGAAGTGATCCAGTATATTTATGAGAAATATGGTCGAAATCGTGCTGCTATCGTAGCAACTGTCACACAGGTCCGCTCCAAAGGCGCAATACGTGATGTTGGCAAGGCGATGGGGCTTTCCATGGATGCGGTAGGGCGTTTAGCAGGGGTAGTGAGTAGCCATTGGGACGATGATATCAATTTGGAACGTTTGGTTGAACAGGGCTTTAATCCCGAAGATCAACATTTGCGAAAAATTCTCGAATTGACGCACCAATATATTGGCTTTCCACGTCAATTGGGGCAGCATACTGGCGGCTTTGTTATTACGCAAGGTAATTTGCATGAGCTTTGTCCCTTAATAAATGCCCGCATGGATAATCGGACAAATCTCGAATGGAATAAAGATGATCTTGAGGCACTGGGTTTTCTAAAGGTTGATGTACTTGCTTTGGGGATGTTGACCTGTATACGCAAAGCTTTTGACCTCGCTAAAAAGCATTATGGAAAAGAGCTTACCCTGGCTGATATTGGGGCAAAAGACGATCCAAAGGTTTACGATATGATCTGTCATGCGGATACCTTAGGTGTATTCCAGATCGAAAGCCGGGCCCAGATGTCGATGTTGCCGCGATTAAAACCGCGCGAATTTTATGATCTGGTTATTGAGGTGGCTATCGTACGGCCTGGACCAATACAAGGCGATATGGTGCATCCTTATTTGCGTCGGCGAAATAAAGAGGAAGATGTCGATTATCCAAGTACAGAGATCCAAACCATTCTTGAAAAAACCTTGGGCGTACCCCTTTTTCAGGAGCAGGCCATGGAAATTGCCATTGTTGCTGCGGGATTTACTCCTGCAGAGGCCGACGAATTGCGCCGAAGCATGGCTACATTCAAAGCCAAAGGGCAGGTGTCGACTTTTCACAAAAAGATGGTCGATGGTATGGTAAAGAAAAACTATACGGAAGAGTTTGCAAATCGAGTTTTTAAGCAATTGGAAGGTTTTGGCAGTTACGGTTTTCCAGAGAGTCACGCAGCGTCTTTTGCATTACTGGTGTATGTGTCCTCATGGCTTAAGTATTACTATCCGGATATTTTTGCAGCATCCTTACTCAATAGTCAGCCCATGGGGTTCTATCAGCCAGCACAAATTGTTATTGATGCACAGAAACACGGTGTAAAAGTACGTCCTATTGATATCAATCATTCTTTGTGGGACAATACCTTAGAAGGAGAAATTGGAAAACCACATGACCTTCTATTAGGCTTACGTCAGATCAAAGGATTTTCAATGGAAGAGGCTGCTGTGCTGACACAAGGTCGGCAGTCCGCTTATGCATCCATTACTGGTATGATGGATGTTGGACTATCTCTTAATGCGTTGGAGAAGTTAGCTGATGCAGATGCCTTTACATCATTAGGTATTGACCGTCGGCAAGCACTTTGGGAAATTACAGCATTGGCGGATCGTCCGATTGCATTATTTGAAGGTCAACCCTCTGAAAGTATAGTAGAAGGACAGATCGAACTGCCATTGCTCACGAAAAGCCAACATGTAGTGGCCGACTATGCAAGAACCTCGCTATCCATTAAAGCACATCCCGTGAGTTTCTTGCGCGGTAAGCTTGATCTACTCCATGTCGTGCCCACAGCAAAATTAGGTCTGATCAAAAATAATATACTCGTGAAAATATGCGGATTGATTACGGTTAGACAACGACCAGGAACCTCTAAAGGTGTTTTATTTATCACCATTGAAGATGATACCGGTTTTGCAAATATTGTCGTTTGGAGTACTGTATTTGAAAAATATCGAAAAGAAATTCTTCGCGCAAAACTCCTGATGGTCGCGGGTAAAATTCAAGTTGAAGGAGAGGTTATTCATGTAATAGCAGAACGATGCTTTGATATGTCAGGTTTGTTAAAAGATCTGACAACAGATGGCGACAATGCTGCAGGTATTTTTCATAAGGGAAGAAATTTTCATTGATCTTTCATTTATTAATCTGATTTTTGATCTAAAATGTTTCAGTGCTAATCATAACGAAGCAATCCATAGAAATTAAACGGTATGACTAAAAATATTCTCGTAAATACAATCGAAATTGATAAAGCAACTATTCGTGAATTAATTAAACAGGGCGATGTCAATGCCGCAATTGATCTGGTTGCCACAGCGGCAAATGTAAAGTATAAAGCTGCCCGGGATATAGTGCAAATGTTTCAAGAAGATCATATTGATCTTTTTGATGGTAAAGACTTATTTTTAGGCGATTATGACCGGATTGAACATCGTGACGATGCTGACAGAGCAGATCACAAAAGATCTACATTTTTGGAAGTGGAAACAAATGAGCATGGCCGGACCAGTATTTGGAAGGCACTTTTTATTTTTTCTGTCCTTGCACTATTTGCTTTTGTTATCTTAAATTACGTTGTTGGTTTTAATCAAATAGGACATCATATTTCAGAACTTACGCAGTTATTCGATAAAAATGAAAGCTCAGCTGCTGCAGATGCTGACACATCCAAACAAAATATCGCCTTAAGTGTTGGAGCCACCCAGGTGGACGATGTTGAAGACCTCCATCCCGTTGATACAAATCTCTTACCAATGGATGTGAGGCAGGCCGAAATAGCACGAATATATCAGGCTCAGTTCGACCGATTGAACCCCGCAAAACATTCGCCAACGGATGAAGATGCACAGCTTGCTTTAATTCACCTTACCAAAGGACGGTTGACGGACCTTATTATTCAACAAAAATTAAGTGTAAAAATAGGGAAGTGTTATGAAAACCTGGCTATGAAAGATAAGGGAACTTGCGTGAGTTGCATGATACTACTTTATAATAGAGCGCAGAAAAAATGGCAAGAAGCACCCGATGGGGAAAATTTCCTGCGTAATGCTTATGACTTTTACTTGTCCCCTGATTCAGATTTGTGGGAAGCTGGTCCCTTGAGTATGCGCATACCCTATGATTATGCTTTAGTGAACAAATATAAGGCAGCAAATTAGCGGCCTTAACCCTTATATAAAATAAGATAAAACAGCTAAACCCCATACAAATTACCTGCTATTTTATCTTTTGTGAAGGTAAATAAGCTATTGCACCTAGGACAAATAAGAGCAATATGACCGATAGTGCGATCGAGTAGCCATAAGCTGATGAAATATGCTGCCAAATGAAAAATTTATTTTCTTTTTGATGTAGAATTACACCGACGATAAATGTGATTCCCAGGCATATTGATAATTGTTGTATCGTAAGATAGATGGCAGATCCGACTGAAATTAATTTTTCATTGAGGTCTTTTAAGGCAAGAGTCATTAATGCAGGTAGTACACTACCGCAACCAATGCCGTAAAAAAAAGAACAGGGTATGTATCTGGTAGTTATTTAAAAGCATCCTATTAAAAATGAAAAGATGTGCAACCAATCCCAAAATCATGATGCCTAATCCATAAAGCACCACAATTTTTCCATGACGCTGGATCAACTTGCTGACCATAACGCTTGTCAATACATAACCTATACCTTGATAAACAAAGGCAATTCCGGTCATTGTTGCTGTATAATTCTTTTGATTTTGAAGGTAATTGGAATTTATGATAAAATAAGCGTCCTGTACCATATAGTAGGCTAATGCGGCCAGCAGACCCAAATTGAAAACCCGATTATTGAATAAGGTGAAATTGAGTACGCTAGGATAGCCCATCTTTTCTAATTTACGCTGTTTTTTTAGAAATAGCTGGACAAAAACAAGCGTTGTTCCCAGGACCAGCAGTGACCATATTGGCCATTTCAAGTCAGGCCCCATGATTAATGGAAAAATTATTCCCATTAAAAGCGTAAATAATGTTACCATTGGTTTAAAAGAAACAGCGGATTTAACGTAGACTTGATCGTTAGCTGTATAACGATAGACAGCAAAGCAGGCGACCACCCCAATGGGAACATTAATTAAAAAGATAAGACGCCAGCTTTCATGTATCCAGGTCTGGTCGGGAAGTATTCCGCCCAATAATTGACCGATGACAGAAGCGATGCCTGCTATACTCCCATAAATACCCAATGCCATTGATCTCTTCTCGGGATTTTCAAAACGTAAGGTGATCAATGCGATACCCTGTGGAACCATCAATCCAGAACTAATCCCTTGGATCAATCTTCCGGCCAATAAAATGTAAAGATTATCGGCTAAGCCACATAAAAGAGAGGCTACTGTAAAACCAGCCATGCCAATTAAATATAATTTCTTCTTTCCATAATGATTTCCGGCATTCCCTGCATTGATTAGAAGACTTGTGTAACCAATGATATATAGTATTATGATCCATTGCGTATCACTATTGCGTAGATGTAGCGCATGTTGAACCGTGGGAAGAGAAACATTAATGATAAAAAGATCGATGACGAAAAGAAATATACCCGTTGAAAGGAGGAAAATATGAAGTAGATCCTTAATTTGAAAGCGCATATAGAAAGTTTTTAATAATTTTACGATTAAAAATAGTTTGGATATTTTTTGCAATCAAGTAGTTATAAATGATGTACTTGGTATGTTTTTATGAACTAATGGTCAGTATGGGGAGATTATGAAGGAAAAAAAAAGTGAAAATTTTGGAGCCTGTTGTGATGTCAACGGAATTTTTAAGATAATTGGCGGAAAATGGAAAGTTTTGCTCATTAAGGCTGTTGCCAAACAATGCCCCAAAAGATTTGGAGAACTACGGCGGGAAATGGAAGATCTGGCGCAAACGACCTTGACCGTTCAACTCCGTGAGCTCGAACGTGATGGTATTTTATGTAGACAGATTTATGCTGAATCTCCACCACGTGTGGAGTATAAACTTAGCGAATTAGGTAAAACTTTACTGCCGGTCATTGAAAGACTTGATGAGTGGTGGTGTGATTACAAACGCGAAAGGGGATAGGCATTTAGTTTATATTCCCTTTCGCTACTCATTTTTGCTGATGCCTAATGAGACAATTGTACCGATGATACAACAGTTTGCATCAATTCTGTTTCTTTAAAAGGTGCATTTAGCCACAACATTGCTAATAGCGCTACCTCAAAATAAATTTGATGGGAAGTCTTGTTAAAGCATGACCTCGGCGTCAGTGATTCCTTTGGTTGATAGGTCTGAGATGCTCCTTAGTGTTCTTTGCGAAATTTCGGTTAATGCTTCTGTGGTGAAAAAAGCTTGGTGTGCCGTCACTAAGACATTCGGATAACTCATCAATAATTGTATTGTTTCATCTTCAATAATTGTTGTCGATAAGTCTTTAAAAAACAACTTTTCCTCTTGTTCATAGACATCAATACCCAGTAAACCAATTTTTCGTTCTTTGAGTGCTTTAATGACATCTTGGGTGTTGATCAGATTGCCTCTGCTTGTATTAATAATAGTAACGCCGTCTTTCATTTTCCCCAATGACTCGCTATTGATGAGGTAGTGGTTCTCGGAGGTTAGGGGACAATGAAGTGAAATGATATCTGATTCTTTAAAGAGCTCATCCAATGATTTGTAATTGACACCCTGTGTTGTAAGCTGCTGATCGGGATATAAGTCATAGGCAATTATTTCTGCCCCAAATCCCAATGCAATTTTGATAAAGGCCTTTCCAATTTTCCCCGTTCCAATAACGCCAATTTTTTTCTGGTGAAGATTAAATCCTAAAAGGCCATTCAATGCAAAATTTTGCTCCCTTACGCGGTTATAGGCTTTATGGGTTTTACGATTCAATGTCAATAACATTGCCATTGTATGCTCTGCAACTGCTTCTGGGGAATAAGCCGGGACCCGACATACCTGAATGCCAAACTCCTTTGCCGCCTCCAGGTCAACATTGTTAAAACCAGCACAGCGTAATGCAATCAGTTCGACACCTTTTTGAGCAAGTACTTCAATCACTTGTCGGTTTAGTTTATCATTGACAAATGCGCAGACCACTTTCTCATCTTCAATAGCATTGACAATATGTGGACCTAAATGCGTTTCAAAAAAATTAAACTGAAATCCGTAAGCGCTGTTTTCCTGTTCAAAGAATAATTTGTCGTATGGTTTAGTCGAAAAGAAGGCGATTTTCATAAAATTGTTTGTTACGTAATAGAATACCATAAATATACAGTATAAATAGCTTATTTGGAACTTCCGTTGTAGGATGTTTCCCAATTGTTATCACATCATTTAACAAAAAATAAGCTAAATTAGACGCATTACATCGATCGTTATACAAATTTTAAGACTATTAAATTGTCCCGATATGCAGTGGTCAAATCAACTCACAAGATCAATAGGTATTGAATATCCGATTATCCAAGCTCCAATGTTTGGTGTTACGACACCAGAAATGGTCATTGCAGCCTCGCGTGCTGGAGCGCTCGGTTCGTTATCTTTGGGTGATCTGCCGCCAGAACGTTGCAGCGAACTTATTCGTTTGACTGCCGAAAATCTAAAGCGGCCTTTCGCGGTCAATATTTTTGTCAATAATATTCCCAAGGTTTCATTCGATTTAAGGAAACAGTATAGTGAAACAAAAACTTTCGTGGAGCAATTAGCCGCGCAGCACGATTTGAAAGTAACCTTACCCGAGCTTGATAGTATCCATTTGACCGATTACAGGGAACAGATTGACGTAATCATCACCCATCGGTGTAAAGTTGTGAGTTTTACGTTTGGAAATTTGGATACAGAAAGTATAAAACGATTGAAAGACAATGATGTTACTCTTATTGGTACATGCACCTCGGTGGCAGAAGCAATCGCTTTGGAAGAATCTGACATTGACATCATCTGTGTACAGGGACTAGAAGCAGGGGGACATCGCGGAAGTTTTGACGAGACTCCAATACCGGCGATTGGCGGACTTTCACTACTACCGCAGGTAAAAGAGCATGTCCATGTTCCCCTTATTTATGCCGGTGGTTTATACAACGCTAGTACATTGCATGCTGCAAAGCTCTTAGGTGCCAGTGGCTTCCAGGTGGGTAGTTTATTACTCAAATCTAAGGAGAGAGCGCTCCTGGACTTTGAAAAAGCGCGTCTTTCAGGCGTTAATGAATCAGACATCGTATTAACGAGGAGCTTTTCAGGGCGCTACGCCAGAGGTATAAAAAATAAATTCATTGAAGCTTTAGAAGCCGCTCAAAAGATTTTGCCCTATCCTTATCAAAATAAACTCACAGGCGAATTAAGAAGAGTAGCAAGGATAAATAGAAATGCTGATTTTATCCACATTTGGACCGGACAATCGATACATTCTTACAGTGAACTTTCTACTGCAGATATCATTCGTTCCTTGATCGAAGAAGTTGAAATTTTACATACTAGTTTAGTTGTTTAACAATAAACACGAAATAAGCTATGTCAATATATTGTCATTTTAAGAGATAACAATCCTTAAAACCTGCGTTTAAATTATTTAAATCCACCTGTAGTTGTTAATCTACAAGACATTTTCTTTTTTTTTCGAAACTTTGTCTCACCGTGAAAAACTAAAAATCTACCGCTATGGAGAACGAAAAAAAGAGAATTCTTGTTATCGAAGATAATGAAATTCTATTGAGCACAATGCAATTTGTTCTTGTAAGAGAAGGGTATGACCTCTTACTGGCAAAGTCCGGTAAAGAAGCCTTTTCGCTGGTTTCGGATGAAACCATTGATTTGGTCATAACAGACCTGGCATTACCCTTTGCTAATGGTTACGAAATAATCGATCGCATTCGGAAAAGCAGTACGAATAACCAGGTGCCCGTTATTATTATTTCAGGCTATCGAGATGACAACAGCATTGTTGAAGGTTTCGAAGTAGGAGCCAACGATTATATCAAAAAAACTATTTCGCCGTCTGAACTGATATCCCGTGTACGATTAAGAATAGGTCATGCTTAGTAAAATAGAACATACGATTCATAGCATCCGATCCTTTTTTGAGGGTGAGGGTTGGCCAATTTTGGTTACGATAGCGCTTGTGTTGAGCTTTCTATTTTGGGTAAGCTGTCTTGTCGGTATTGCTATCTTTTATTATCGTGACTATCGGTATCGCCTATATCATGCTAAAATATATCCTGTATTGCGAGATTTTATCTATGAACACATTTTGATTGATAATAGGAATAGCCATTATCCGGTGGATAAACTAGCGTTGGATCTTCATAAGCCGATCATTCAGAAAGTGGTCCGTCAAATATTGCATGAATATATTTTTACTATCGGTGGAGAGAAAGGAAAAAATATGCGGAGTTTATTTAATGAATTGGGCTTCGATAGAGAAGCGCAATACGAAATAAGACACGAGAGCCACCATGTGGCAGCCACAGTAAGATCTTTGGCCGATTTAGCATTGATGAAGGTCGAAATCCAGGATGCGGTTTTGATGCAGCTGATGAGTAGCCCACGCATTGAAATTCGGGTAGCGGCCTTTAAATATCTTTTGCAGGTGCGGGGTGAAATATCCTTCGATCAGGTTTTTTCTGGTATTGCAGGAATTACTGACCTGGATGCACTTGATATCTATCAAACAATTGTCTCAACCGATTATGTGGGATCTTACGTGTTCTCTCAATGGCTGGACGGCGCTCAATCTTTTTCAATCAATAGCCTTATGATGGACCTCATGGTCTATTACCAGCAATTGGATGAAGAAAAATTATGGCAGCTCATCGTTTCAGCTCAGGACGCTAAAACGCTACACAAAGCGATCAACTCATTGGGCAAACTCCTGGCGAGAGATAGCGAAAGTCGGTTAGTGGATTTTTACACCATCGAGCAGCCCTTAAATGTCAAGATAGAGATTGTAAAAGCATTGGGGCGTCTTGGTCAAGGAAAATCGATCGATCTTTTAGAGAACATCTTCAACGATAAAAGTACAGTATTGGCACTACGAAAACACGCTTATCGTTCCCTGCTCGCGCAAAAGCCTTACAGTGCATCAAGTTTACGTAAAATTGAAACTGCTGAAAATTTGGACGATTATAAGCTTATACGTTATGTTAGTCACCCTATGGTTCACTATATATAGATTGCTAGGTATTGGTTCCATAACACAAAAGTATTGCATATGAAACATTTTATATTTTCAATAGAATTTGTTTTCGGATTTTATTGTCTCTTGCTGTTGATTGTATACGTCATGTTGTTTCGGATGTCATCCATATCGATCCGGAAGAATCTTCGTAAGAGAAATTCCCGACGTGTGCAGACATTAATGGAGTCTGAAATTGCTCCAGGGGTAAGTATTGTCGCACCAGCATATAATGAATCGGTTACAATCGTGAACAATGTACGTTCGCTGATGACACTGTTTTACTCCAGATACGAGGTCGTTATTGTGAATGATGGCAGTAAAGATGATACATTGGAGAAGCTCATTAAAGAGTTTGATCTGGTCCAGGTAGACTTTTTGGTTGACTATTTGGTGCCATGTAAGGAGATTAAAGCAATCTACAAATCCAGGGACATCTCTCATAAACGACTAACGATCGTTGATAAAATAAACGGGGGTAGTAAGGCCGATGCGGTAAATGCTGGAATTATTGTAGCTTCCTTTCCTTATATTTTAAATACCGATGTGGATTGTGTACTCGCCAATGACACCCTGGTTCAATTAATCGAAGCTGTACTGGATTCGAAGGAACGTGTAATCGCTGTGGGCGCAACACTACGGATGTCAAACTCCAGTTATGTGGATTCCGGTATGTTGGTGGAAGCTGCATTACCCAAACCCATATTGGCCCGTTTTCAGGAAATGGAATACATTCGATCATACCTGTTGGGTAAAATGGGCTGGAATTACCTCAACTGTATTCCCAATGTTTCTGGGGGGATTGGGATTGTTTGATAAAGAGATTCTCATTGCTGCGGGCGGATATGATTCTAATTCCTTGGGCGAGGATATGGAGATGGTAACCAGAATGTGTATGACCATGTGTGACAATAACCAAAAATACGAGGTCAAGTATATTCCGCAGACGCTCTGTTGGACTGAGGGGCCTGACAGCCTCAAGATGTTAACGCGTCAACGTGTACGCTGGGCGCGGGGTTTGATGCAAATTATGCGCACACATCGTAAGGCCTTTTTTAATCCAAAGTACAAAAGGTTTGGACTCATCGTTTTTCCATACAATGCCATTTTCGAATTTTTTGCCCCTATTATGGAGATTTTAGGTATTTTCTTTTATATCTACCTCATCCTAACACATGGCATTAATTGGCCAATGGCTATTCTTTTATTGATCTTCGTCTATATGTTTTCGGTCTTTCTGACAAGTTTTTCCATTTTACTGGACAATTATGTCTATAAATATTACAAACGGCGAAAAGATATTATAAGGTTATGCCTCACCGCATTTATAGAACCATTTGTTTATCATCCCATTATCGTTTATAGCTCGCTTAAGGGCTATGTCCAAGAACTTTTTGGGAAAAAGCATGCCTGGGGGGAAATGACGCGAAAAGGCACCTTAACTCCTTTGCCCTCTGATCACATTAAAAAGTAGAAAAATGAAAAAATTAATCCTATCTGCGCTAATTTTTTGTTTGCTATTTTTGTCGCAAGTTGTACATGCGCAGGTTAACTGGCAAAATAAAACATACGACGTTGACAGCTTGGTTCCAAAAGCCGCTGGCTACCTGCGAGCAGGAAGAGTGGGGGAATCCATTGCATTGAGCCAAACCGTATTATCAAAATATCCTAAATACACGGATTTTAGGTATATCTTGGGATTGAGCTATCAGAAGATGGGGCGAGCCGACTGGGCGATTCCCTATTTTGAAGCAGTGGTTTCGAGCGAGCCGAGCTACAGAGATGCGTATCTTTCATTAGCTGCACTATATGAGTCTTCTAATCAGCCTGAAAAAGCAACGATTACCTGGCAATCCGCACGTAAACGGTTTCCGATGGACGCTGAAATCATCAGGTTGTATAGCGAATTTGAACATAGGAAGTTAAAACGTGACCGTGATGCGTGCATCGATATCTGGTATAAAAGGGGACGGAATTTCGTCGAAAAGGGAGATGTATTTCAAGCATTGGCTTATTCGGACAGTATACAACATGCTGATCCTGCAGACAATCGTTTCTTATACCTGCGATCAAGTGCTTTTATGACGAATAGAGAATACGGGAAAGCGAAGACTGATTTCGAAACTTTATGGAGCAGAGGTGACAGTTCGATTTTTGTTACCGAACAATTAGCAAACATTGCCGCACTAAACAAAGATTATTCAACGGCATTGGGTTATATGAATCAGCTGGTAGCGAAGATACCAGAAAATGTACAATATCAGCATTTGACCAAAGTTTACCGCGAGAATATGCCTTATAAGTTTTATATTGGAGCAAATCATATGCAAAGTTCGCAAGATCGGCCAAATGGACATTTCTTTATTTCAGGTCTGGAATATGGCCAAAAATTAGGGGAGAAAAATACACTTATCGGACAGTTTAATAACGGGAATAGACGTGGTGAGAAAGGTTATCAGGTCGGTTTGGATGCTTGGCTTAACTACAGTAAAAATATATATGCCTATCACCAGATAGCTTGGGCTGATGGTAGTGTTTTTCCAACATGGCGCGCATCTTATAGCCTATATCGGGAAGCGGGATTGTGGCTCTTCGATTTCGGAGGAAGGTATGTTCGTGCAAATGACAATACAAATAATTACGGACTTGTCGCTTCGGCAGGCCGATATTTTGGGCCAACTTTTGTCTATTTAAGGGGATTTTTGTTACGTGATGAACAGCGATGGAACCAAGCCTACTCCCTCGCGATCCGACATTATTATAACAGTGAAAAACCGGATTCCTATGTCACACTAATCGGTAATGTGGGGACTTCGCCAGATGATCCATCGCGTTATCAATTCCTAAACAACCGTTTCAATTTTTTATCCCGATCAATTAATGCAGGCTGGCAACATCGCATAGATGCTTGGGGTTTTACACTCATGGGCGGTTGGAGCTATTACAAAGTTGCTGAAAATAGATTTATGAACCAGTATGATCTAAATCTATCATTAAGGAGATATTTTTAATATGATGTGGAAGTTTATGTTAGGTCTATTGTCTTTGGTAACGATAGTTCAGGGTAAGGAAAGAATGGTATTGGTGGACAATGGGAAAACGGATTATGTCATCCAGGCGGATGCAAATGATCCTGTTGTACAAAAAGCTGCTGCGGTGATAAACACCTTTACAAAAGAAAGCACAGGTGTAGATTTTGCAATACAAGCCAAAGTTGATGATACATATGCCATTATTTTGGAAAGAAGCCCAATAACAAATGCGTCCCCTGAAGACAGTTATTCGATTGAAGCTGTAGGAAAAAATATTTACATCAAAGGAAGTGGTAGAGGTGTAATATTTGCGGCTTACCGTTATGTCAGGGATGTTATTGGTGGGCGAAAGTGGTATACAGGTAAAGACAGTACCGATGTTCCAAAGTGTACTGCGTTATATGTGGATGCCGATTTAAAAATCTTTTCAAAGCCTAATTTTCAATTTAGAGAAGTTTATTTCCCTGTGGAATTGGATCAGGAGTACATGGACTGGTATGGCCTACATAATTTGGAAGATAGATGGGGGGACTGGGGCCATACCTTCAGTAAAATATTGCCACCATCGATTTACTTTAAAGATCATCCGGAATATTACGCGCTGTATGATGGGAAGCGCCAACCGATTCAGCTCTGTCTTTCCAATGAAGAAGTTTTTACTCATACAGTCGCTTACTTTAAGAAAAGGATGCTTGAAAATCCAACGGCTATCTATTGGTCCATAGCAGCCAATGACGACATTGGAAGCTGTACTTGCGATCTTTGCCAAGCCGTTGATAAGCGCGAAGGAGGAGCACAGGGCTCCTTGATCCACTTTGTGAATAGGGTGGCCGGAAAATTTCCAGACAAGAAATTTACGACGCTGGCGTATCTCGAATCGGCTAATGCTCCAGCGCATCTTCGCGTCGCAGATAATGTTTCGGTTATATTAAGTAATATCGATGCTTTTCGGAAAAATGATATCAGTAGTGAATATTCTGCAGCAACTTTCCGTAGACAATTGGGCGCTTGGAAATCGAAAGCGAAGCATGTGTTTGTATGGGATTATTTGACTCAGTTTACCAATTATCTTGCCCCATTCCCCATTCAAGGAACGATGCAGAAAAGCATGCAATATTTGAAAGGACAAGGGGTAGAAGGGGTATTCTTACAAGGTGGCGGAGCGACCTATAGTGATATGGCGGAGTTAAATGCTTATATTTTGGCTAACCTTGCCTGGGATACAGATGGTCGTTCAGAAGAGCAATTGACAGATGAATTTATTGAGGGCTATTATGGTAAGGCTGCGCCATTTATTAAGAAATATCTCGATCTGCGAAGAAATCACTTGCCTGGAGCTTCCTCCGCTTTGTCGATTTATGGAAATCCAATTGATAATAGAAAGGATTTTTTGAGTCCCGAAGCTATGGATCAATACAGTACATTGTTAGAAAAAGCTGAAATTGCAAGTGAAGGAAATCCTTTATTAGAATCGCGTATTAGACGTGTCGGTTTAGGCTTGGATTACACCTACTTGCAACAAGCACGGTTCTATGGTCCGCATCAGCATGGTATCTTTGAGCAAGACAGCGACCATTTGGTTGTAAGACCTAATGTAAGCCGTAAAGTCACTCAATTTATTAAAGACGCCAAAAGGCTGGGGGTAATAGAACTTGCCGAAGGAGGGGCGTCACCTGATGCTTATGCAAAAGAATGGAGCGAAATATTCAATGCTGGAGTCAGAACGAACAAAGCTTCCCAAGCAAGTATAAAACTGAAAAATCCATTCGATCCTTCCTTCCCTGCCAATGGTCTGGAAACCCTCTCCGATAGTGTCCCAGGATACATGGATTATAGCTACAACTGGTTGCTATGGAATGGGGAGCCGATGGATATTACGTTTGATTTTGAACAGGAAAAACACATCGATACAATTGAGCTTAATTTTCTAAAGGATGTCCGACATTGGATATTTTCACCAAAGGAAGTCCGCATTTCGGTATCCAAAAATGGCGAAGATTTTCAAGATGTGCTGCTGAGGAAACTTGAATCTCAGGAGGAAGATTATACAGTTGAGAAGGTTCGCTATCGAGCTGTGATAAACGACCGTGTTAAGGTCATTCGAGTCTATGCTGAGCCCTTAGCAAAATTACCTGAATGGAGGTATCATCCGAAACGGAACGCGCTTATAGCCTGTGATGAAATATGGATAAACTGATGTTGAAGATGTATCTATAGAACTGATTTTAATAGTGTGTGAATATTGTTCTACAATAAATTTTTTAGTGCTTTAATTTAATACGGAAAATGATTAAATTAGAGTTAACTAAGTTATAAACAGATTCATATGGAAATTAAAACATCTTCAAAATTTGTTGCCGAACTAATTGGAACATTTGGTTTGGTACTTTTTGGTTGTGGAGCTGCCGCTATTGCAGGGGCCAATACCACAGCTGGACTTTCTGGCCTTGGCCTTTTGGGTATTGCAGTTGCCTTCGGCCTTTCGGTCGTGGTTTTTGCTTATGCGATCGGAGGAATCTCAGGTTGTCATATCAATCCTGCCGTTACGGTTGGTGTATTATTGGCGGGTAAAATGTCTGCTAAGGATGCAATTGTGTATATCATTGATCAATTTATTGGCGCACTTTTGGGAGCATTTGTTCTTCAACAGATTTTGAGTGGACAGCTGGCCGGCTTTACTGCAGGTGAATGGGCCTATGGCTCCAACGGATGGGGAAAGGGTTATCAAAACGAGTATGGTACTGCTTCTGCCTTTCTGATCGAAGCAGTGTTAACGTTTCTTTTTCTATTTGTGATATTAGCGACAACCTCTAAAGTAGGTAACAGTACAATGGCTGGACTTGCAATCGGTTTTACACTGCTATTAATCCACCTCGTTGCTATCCCTGTAACGGGTACATCCGTTAACCCAGCACGTTCATTTGGTCCTGCCATTTTAGCGGGGGGGCAAGCTTTGTCTCAGCTATGGTTATTTATCGTTGCGCCGCTCGTGGGTGCTGCAGTTGCAGCGGTTGTTTGGAAAGCGTTGGAACCTAAAGACTAATTTTTTTCATTTTATCGGATGCGTCCAATGGGTACAACATACCTATTGGACGCTTTCATTTAGGAGTGATTAATAAGCCTAGAGGTCGGATCACTAAGATTTCAATATGGCCTCCATAAAACTTGCAACCTGCTCCTCGTCGGTGGCCCAGGAGGTAATCAGGCGAATAGCAGCATAATCATTATCTATTTCCTTCCAAATATAAAACTGGTATTTCTGACTCAATGTCTCTATGACAGATTTGGGTAAAATCGGGAAAATTTGATTAGTGGTTGAGTCTGTCAAAAATGAATGGCCTTTTTCTTTGATCACCTGAGCGATCCGCATAGCGTAGGAATTTGCTTTTTGCGCTAGTTCAAAATATAAATCATCTTTAAAGAGCTCGAGAAACTGAATGGATAAAACCCGGCCCTTGGCAAGCAAAGCGCCCTTCTGCTTGATTGCATAGTCAAAATCCAGTGCCAATTCGGGTTTATTAAACACTACGGCTTCACCTAAAAGCGCACCGTTTTTCGTCCCGCCAATATAGAATACGTCAGCATAATTTCCAATGTCTTTCAGTGTTAGATCGTTGTTTTCAGCCATCAAAGCATGCCCCAACCGAGCTCCATCCAGATAAAGTAAAAGATGATGTTCTTGACAACATACATAAAGTGCTTCCAATTCTGTCAGCGTATAGATCGTGCCAATTTCAGTCGAATTGGAAATATACACTATTCTTGGCTTTACGACATGTGGTGCCAGTGCATGTTCCTTTAACGTTTTTGTAATATCCTTCGGCGTTAGTTTTCCATCAAGTGTTTCGACAGTAATGACTTTGTGTCCAGTTGCTTCGATAGCGCCAGTTTCATTGGCCGATATGTGCCCCGTTTTTGCGCTAATTACGGCTTCATGGATACGTAAGAGAAAGGATAGCACAAGTAGATTGGTCTGTGTTCCGCCAGATAAAAAGTAAACAACAGCTTGCTCGTTCGCTATCTTTTTCTTCAAAATGCTTTTTGCTGCTTTAGCATATTCATCTTCGCCATAGCCGGCTTGTTGTATCAGATTTGTTTCAATAAGTTTATCTAAAATGCGGGGGTGCGCCCCTTCGGAATAATCGTTTTTAAAATTATACATAACGCTGTTTTTTACTTCAGATGCTATTTACTAAGTACGTCAAACGCATTACCAGGATGATAAATGAATCTTGACCGAGTCAAATGTATAAATACAATATCGTTTTTTAACAATCTGAGCAGGAAAAAAATGGGATAAAAGCTATGAATATAACATTCTGAGCGTATAAGAAAAGAATATGTTGTTTTGCACTGTAAATGTTTTTTCAAAACTTATGATTAAATTTGGGAGAGGAGGTAGAAATAAATATTTATCCTTATCAAATTATGAAAAGAGTCGTATTTGTTGCGAGTATTTCGCTGGCGTTTGGAATGGGGTACGCCTTTAATACCATGAGCAATTTGAACCGACCTGTCGAGTTAAAAAGAGTAACTGGTATAGGCGGAATTTTCTTCAAGTGCAAAGATCCTAAAAAATTAAGGGCCTGGTATGCCGATCATCTGGGACTGGCAACAAATTCTTACGGCGCTGTATTTGAGTGGTATCAGGGTGCTGATAGTACGAAAAAAGGATTTACGCAATGGAGCCCTTTTAAAGAGAGTACAAGCTATTTTGGTCCCTCGGACAAAGACTTTATGATCAATTATCGGGTTGCCGATATTGAAATTCTAATCGATCAATTGAAGAAGGAGGGAGTTACGGTACTTGATAAGATCGAGTCCTTTGACTATGGCAAATTTGTTCATATCATGGATATTGAAGGAAATAAAATAGAGCTTTGGCAGCCGAATGATGTTGCTTATGAAAAGATGGGCATCGATATGGGGGCCAAAACGACAAAATAGGTCTATTCAGTTCACAACGCAGGGTCTGTTTTTAGCAAATGATCTTTAAGATAATCAAGAAATGCAGCTCCAAGCGCTCCCAGGAAATAAGCCCCTAAATCTGACCAGAGAAATCCTTGTCCAAATACGAGGCGCAAAAGTGAATTGCTCCTTATCCATAAAAATAGGGGCAATTGGACAAGTTGTAAAAATTCAATGGTAAAACAGAATAGAATGGTAATGATACAGTAGGAGAACAGTGATTTTTTAATAAATATTAAGCGTGATAACCAATACACCATCATGGCATAAAGCACATCGCCACATATAGGCGGTATGACAGATATTTTACGTGAGATTAAACCCAAGAGTAGAGTTGTCACCATTAGGACCAAATACTGAATTTTTGCCGCGCTTTTCATTTCGTATATCGATGCCAAATTTATTGCCTGGAATAGGAAATTGTTTCAACAGGATTTCCAAAGATCTTTTTGTTCCCCTTTGTCTTCACAAATCTACCCTGTTGTGCTATTGCACTAGCGATGGAGAAAATGACATTTGTGTCGTTTTGGGGGTGTATTGTAGCGAGTAGCTGTCTATTTTGATCGAACAGCTGAAGCTGGTTGACCAAAGCATGGTTTATTTCCATGATGTAGATCTCTTTCAGTGGAATAATGCTATCCTCTTTTTTCGGCTGCCTGATAGATAAGTTCGCACTGTCAACTTGTACTTCAATCTTGGGATTGATCAATTGCAAGATGACGACTAGTGGACCAATGATAACAACCGCAACCAATATCCCTAAGCCCTTCGCCGAACCAAAGTTATTTGCCGCATCGGCCATCCCATTTATACCACCGAAGATCATATAACATAGTATAAATACAACAACTAAATAAATTAATCCAAAGATTAAGCCCTTTTTAACCTGATGTGATTTAAACTGAAAAGTCTTCATACGATACGCTTTGATTTTTTACATATATATTAATTAAAGATATTTATATTTATGCAATCAGAGAGATATTATGTTAAACATTTTTTCATTTTGTTCGAGCAGGTAGTGGAAAACAGCATTGAAATTAAGAGAACCAACTTCCAACGGAAATCAGATTATTTTCAACTGCTGATGTATATGCTATGCTCAGTGCTGGGTGTTGTCAGTATATTTTGGGATTGGAAAGCAAGTATCCCAGCTGTAATGTGTACAATTTTTGTGTTAATAATACGACGTAAGGTTGACATTTTGTCTAATATGAGCTGGTTTATTTTTGGATTTATTGCTGTTGCATTGCTTTTGTCCTGGATTTTTCATCTGTCTTTTGGTCTGTTTGTGCTTCAGTGTGCATTATTTGCAACCGTTAAACTTGCCATATCAAAATTTAGAGAGATTGGTCAAGATCACACTGATATTATCTTCTCTTTAAATGCCATTGAGTTCTCTTGTCTATGTCCCGAAAACAGCGATTATAAGGGCTATGCAATAAATCCCATGGGCTATAAAAAGCGATTTCAAATGGCAGATATTCGCTCTGTACAACGCGATCGCAAAAATCTACTTATCGTATTAAAAGAACAGATCGTCCGCCCCCGCGAACTTAGACAGGAAGAGATAGAGCTCATTCTTACGTATTTTAGAAAAAATAAGGCCGCTCTTATTCATGCGGTAACCACCGAAAGGATCCTCCAGGAAGAGGATCGTGTCTATTGGATCAAGCTGATTGTTTTTGCTTTGCCCTGTCTGTTGGCGGTATGCGCAATCTATATTTTTGCTGATAACGGGCGAAATTCATTAATCAGCGGATGTATCATTATTGGGGCAATACTTGTAGCGGTAATTTTATTAAAAATCACGAATTTGATTTATCATCATGGTGAGAAAAAGTAATTTTTTTATTTTAAGAAGTCCGCATACCAATGCCCAGAGGATTTGATGATACGTTGTTGATTTTTGAAATCAACATACACCAGTCCAAATCTTGGCCGATATCCTTCAGCCCATTCGAAGTTGTCAAGAAAAGTCCATACAAAATAGCCCTTGACATTTATACCTTCCTGTTTCGCACGATAAACTTGTTGCAATGCTTCCTGTAAATAGGAAACTCTTTTAGGATCATGTACTATACCATTCTCGGCTTTATCCGGAAACGCGGCGCCGTTTTCGGTAACAATTAAAGGCGGCATGTTTTGGTAGGTACTGAATTTTTTGAGCATATGATAGATGGACGCTGGGTAAACCTCCCAGTTCATTTCAGTTAAATCAACTTTACGCTCTTTTGCGGATACTATTTTTGCTTGGAGATAAGGAACGAACATGGCGTATCGTATAACCTCCCGCGTATAATTCTGTATCCCAATGAAATCCATATCAAATTTCAGGTCTCTTTCATCATTAAATTTAATATACTTCTCAATTCTATTCAGTATTTTAATCTCCTGAGTAGGATAGCCCATTCCTAAGAGAGGTTCTATAAACAGACGATTGAGTAATACGTCTGCTTTTTTTGCTGCTTTAATGTCCTTGTCTCTCGATGTGAATGGTTCGACATGAGAACATGAAAATGTAGTTCCAACCTGACTGTCGGGCTGGATCGATTTGATGATTCGACCTCCCTGTGCTTGTGCCAATGCCGCATGATGCGCGGCGGCCAAAAAATTACCCAGACCTTTTCGTTCCGGTGCATGCACGCCAAAGAAATAACCTGCGGCAGTGAATACGGTAGGCTCATTGAGAACCATCCAGTTTTTAACACGATCACCGTAGGTATGCACACATTTGGAAACAAATTCGCCAAACCAATCTTTTACATCACGGTTCACCCAGCCACCTTTTTTTTCTAATGCATGGGGAAGATCCCAATGGTATAAGGTAACCCAAGGGGTGATCCCTAGTTCGAGCGATAGGTCGATCAATTGATCATAAAAATCCAAACCTGATTGATTTACTTCACCGATTCCACCCGGGAAAATACGGCTCCATGATAAGGAGAATCTATAATTAGGAATATGCATTCCTTTCATTAGATGGAGATCCTGGACGTAGCGATTATAAAAATCGCAAGCCTGATTACCATGTTGATTTTGAAATATACGGTTCCTTTTTTGTACAAAGATATCCCAAATAGAAGGACCTTTGCCATGTAAATCATGCGCACCCTCGATCTGATAGGCAGCTGTAGACACTCCCCAAATAAAATCTTTGCCAAAAGCATCTTTGGTTAAAAGCATTTATAAAATAAAATTATCGGACCTCAATGCCGTTTAAAAACAATTAGGTCTTGTGGAATCTCAAGGGTGAATAGAATGAACTGAATCGACCTAGAAAGATCCTAAATATAATTCGCTGGAAAAAATAGTTTATCGTTTTCATAATAGATACATTACTCCGTTGATTACATTGAACTATTGTATGATAAAGTAACGAAACGAAAATGAACTGTATATAAACTATGTGTTAAATATACGAAAAAAACACCGCGATGAATCATGGTATTTAACTTAGCCGTATGCTAATTCTAAGCAAGTTTTATTCGTAAGTACGATCTTACCAGAATGTCTAATTGGCGTAGATTCTTAATCCCAATTTTTGAGCTATCTAATTTCAAATTCCGTATATATTGTCCTTTTAAATTCTAAAACTTCGGGGGCTACTTTAAATCCTTCGCCGCCGTAACCCTTGTTGAATGTTTCTAACCCCATCCCTGTTCTAAACTGCGTCGATTGGTTGGATGCGCTTCCGTCGTTCGACAAAAACAGCAGTTTGCCAATTTCGACATCTGCCCGAGATGCAAGTTTTTTTGCAGATTTTAATGCATCATCATAAGCAATAAGATCCGCTTCTCTTAAAATACTGTCTGCTTTGGAATGATCGAATGAGATGGAGCCTATTCCGCTTATTTTGGTCTCTAACAACTTGCCTGTTAATTCTGTAAATTTCGATAAATCATGTAAAACAAAATCGATTGTTTGTTGTGCTTGATAACCAATAAATTTATTGGTATTTCCGATGTATTGATAATCCTTATTTGCTGATACGCTGCTTGTTTTAATGTCTTCCTTTCTATTGCCGTATTTTTGGAGCAATGCAATGACCGTATCGACAGTTGCTTGAGTCTCTCTAACCGCGTCTACCATCCTCGGTTTTGTGAATGCCGTATTGATTGTCAACGTGACTTGATCGGGCATTATCCTAATCTTTCCTTCACCACTGACACGAATTCTATTTTCACCTTCTTTTGCTGCCCGATCACAGGATAATACTACCATAATGCCACTCAAGCATATAAAAAATAAAGTGATTAACTGTTTTTTCATACTTTTTGATGTTCAATCTATTAAATCAATAAGTTGTTCCCTAAATATCTAAATATAATGAATAACTAGGATATCCGCTAGGGTAAAATGCAGTTGAAGCATAGGAAGGTCTAAGTAATGGGAAATAAGATAAAAAAGCAGGCTAAATACCTGCTTTTTTATCTTGAAAAGCGACCATTTTTTAATCGATACTTTTTGAATAAATCTTTAGGTGTTTTTGCAGTGCTTTCCTGGCCATATGTATACGTGTTTTGACCGTACCCTCCGGGATTTGCAGATGCTCTGCAATTTCATAATATTTAAATCCTTCCAAAAACATTGCAAAGGCGTTATAGTAATCTTTTGATAAACTATTGAGTGCGTGTTGTATATCAGAGGCTATAAAATTATTTTCACCGCGATTGGTTGTTATTTCATTATGATAACCTATACTTACATATTCATTGCGGTAATTCTCCAATCTTTTATTTCGAGTATATTGGTTAATATATGTATTTTTCATGATTATATAGAGCCAGGACATCAACTTTGGATGTTTCAGGAATTTTTCAATAGATCCCAATGACCTTACCATGGTCTCCTGAACCAGATCTTCTCGTTCATCCGGATCGTTTGTAAATTGCGCTGCCAAATATTTTAATGTAGGTCTTTTTTCCTTAAACAGTTGATCGATTGTTAAATTTTCCATATTATCAAGTTTTAAGTGTCTATCTTGCCTATATCACTACAATTAAGGTGCTAGAAAATAATTAAGAGGAAATGCGTTGACGCTGAATGGATCAAGCTGATTTATTACTTGTTTTATTTTAACAACCAGTTAGTCAATGTTTTATGTAGAATAACTATTCAGCTATCAGGCTGATGCTAAGCGTTATTCTGCATTAATAACAAGTGTTTTCCTGTTTCATTTCCCCCTTTTTTCTTTTTGTCGCACGTATTTATACGTAGTGTTTTAATTGGTACATTTTTAATGGCTAAATAGATGTGAATATTTAAAACTGTTGATACCTTTAAATGGTTATTAGTTATGACATGTAATGAAAAACAATATGGGGGACGAAAACAAAAAACTATATTTTGATCTATCAGAAGAGCCTGTGGGACGGTTGGAGAACCTCAAAGAGCCTTCGGAACTAAAGCAGGTATGGGATGGTAGTCAAGAAGATTTTTATAAATCGATTATTAGGAATCAACAAGATGATATTGGAAAAATAGGACGGTATTTCCGCGATGAATTGGCTCAGGAACTTTACGGAATGCGTATATCTCTTCAGAATTTTACAAATCGCTATGGTGATTTTGAAGAATTACGTTGCTTACGTGATTCATTAAGCACGTTGGTTATGGAGATTCGTAATAAAGCTGTATTGCTCTACAATCCGATACTGAATGATCTTGGCATTTTTCATGCAGTTGATGAGGCTGTGGCGAGTTATAGAAAACGATCGGGTTTTACAATTGACACCTTGCTAGATCCGCATTTAAGAGAATTGCATCATGAGGCACAAGTTCAGCTGTTTAAGTTACTTACTGCTATATTCCAGTATTTAAATGATGAGATTCCTTCACAGGCTATTTCAGTTTCGGTACAGGTGATTGAATTTGAGATTTTAGTTAAAGTGTCACCTTTTTTTAGCCAGGGGAGATCGCTGTCAACAATAAAACATGAACATAGGCCAATGCGTTTGATGAAGATTGCTGAACTCTATAATGCACGGATTATGAATCATACGCCGGAGACAGGTATTTTACTTAAATTAACTATTTAAAAAAAGAATAATGATAAAAATCCTATTGGTTGAAGACCACATGGTTGTACGTAACGGAATAAAATTACTATTAGAATCGCAAGATGGATTTGAAGTTGTTGGAGAGGCGTCGAATGGAAAGGAGGCTCTTCAGTTCTTAAATTCTAATCCTGTTCCTGATATTGCCTTAACAGACATCAGCATGGAGGAAATGGATGGTATTGAACTATTACATGAATTAAAAAAACAGTATCCGTCAATTAAAGTAGTAATACTGTCCATGTTGAATCAGATCAACTACGTTGTTGAAGCATTTGAATCTGGTCTTGCCGGATATTTGGTTAAAAACGTTGGCTATAACGAATTGCTTTTTGGATTAAATCATATCGCAAATGGGGGACGATACATGAGCGAGGAAATCGCAATGATACTATTGGACCAAGTTCGCTCTAAACAAAGCTATGCACAGGTATCAGGCGAGCTACAGACAGATTTTGATATCTCCGATAGAGAGCTTGAAGTACTCAAATTAATTGCAGAAGGATACACAAATATTGAAATTGCCGATAAGATATTTTTAAGCAAGCGTACAGTTGAAGGACACCGTCAAAACTTAATCGATAAAGCGGGCGTAAAAAATACAGCTCATTTGGTCAAATTTGCATTTGAAAGAGGCATTTTGAATTAAAAATTTCCTGATAGCCCCATCAGGAAATTTGAAATCTACACCACTATATTTTATGCAGTTAGTTTGTTACACGCAATTGCGCAAAGTTCACATAATTTAGCACAGTGCTGGCAATGTTCATGTGGATGCATAAAGCACTCCTCTGCACAGAGTGTACATAATTCAGCGCAAGTCTTGATAAGTCGTCGGCTATAGTAACTTTCCATAGCAAGAAGTTCGGCCACCGCTTTACACACGACTGCGCATTCCATATCCAATGCAATACATTTTGCCATGGCTTGAAGGTCACTTTCTTTTGTGCAAGCATTCGCACAGGTATGGCAAGCAGTAACACATTGCCAACAGGCTTCTATACACGATTGTTCGATTGAATTTATCATAAGTTTGTCGTTTTGTCTCGCTGATTGCGCCTTACATAACTGACTTGGCAGCTTTGATGCTATCTTCTAAATAGCCCATTATACCGTCATGATCAGCTTGGGTAATTTTGCCATTCCTTAAATTTTCCAAAACATCTTTTTTAATTCGAGCGATGGCTTGTTCTTTTTCCATCGCTTCTACTGCTGTCTTTGCATTGATTCGATCGACAATGATTTTGCCGAGTTTGTTGTATATCCTTTCAGCTTCCTTATTGGACAACGCTGGAGCTGGAATCCCAGCAACAGCCTCGTTAGCAGCAGCTATATTTGCATAAATGACTGCTTCGGTATTCTTTGCTGCCGCAGCTTCAGCTCTCGCTATAGCTTGTTCACTGGCTGCCGCTGCTTTATTTTCGGCCTCCTCCATATGACGGGAAGCTTTTTCCTGAGGAGTTTGATGATTACACGATATCAACAGCAGACTGGTTATTAAGGAAAAGAAAAAGATGTTATTACATATCATGACCTACGCTCTTAAATAAGTATTTGATTATTTTAAATAGAACGGGTCTCAGAAGTAAATGGTTTGTCAATTAAATGAAACAGTTGCATTTAACTAAACTTGGTTAGAGAAATGGTTTTATGATACAAAATGATGTTCAATTGATACAATATTACCGGCAATTGAGCGATTAATTATTGAATTTTAGATATCTGTATACCAAATAGCTATTCAATTCAATGAACAAAATATACCTCTTAATTAGTGCCCTTTTTCTGTCTTTTGTACAGACGACAATCGCACAGCATACCACAGCAGTATCGATAGGAAAGGCGAATATTCCAATAGACGGGATTTTTCAGGCTGATCCAACCGTATTCTTTTACGGGGGATATTATTATCTGTACGGTACGAATGGAGATTCTGAAGAACAGCAGGGGTTTAAAGTGTATCAATCTACAGATTTGAAACATTGGAAGGTCCCGGCAGGCACAACTTCAGGTTTTGCTCTTTTAAAAGGAGATGCTTTTGGATCGACGGGATTTTGGGCGCCACAGGTATGGTTTGAAAAGGGTAAATTTTATATGGCTTATACAGCAGATGAGCATATAGCAATTGCAGTTAGTGATAGCCCTGTAGGTCCTTTTAAGCAAACTTCCAAAGCACCACTTGAAGTCGGGCAAAAGCAGATAGATCCTTTTGTATTCAGCGATCGCAATGGGAGGAAATACCTGTTTCATGTCAGATTAACGCAAGGAAATAGAATTTTTGTCGCCGAATTAAAGTCCGATTATTCGGGAATAAAAGGAGAGACGCTAAAAGAATGTGTCCATGCGGAATTACCCTGGGAAAATACAGCAAATGCAGAGTGGACGGTTACCGAAGGTCCTACTGTTATCCAGCAAGGCCAGTATTATTATATGTTTTATTCGGCAAATGATTTTCGAAATAAAGACTATGCTGTCGGCGTGGCGATCGCGGATAATGTCTATGGGCCTTGGAAAAAACTGGAAGGTCAGCCGGCATTAAGCCGAAAAAATAGCGGTTTTGCCGGAACTGGACATGGCGACGTTTTCAAAAAAGGAAAGCAATGGTATTATGTCTGTCACACACACTTTTCAGATGAAAAAGTGGCACCTCGGAGAACCGCTATCATACCGTTTAATTTTGCATCAACTGGTGATGGTATTACGGTTCCTCGGTTTGATACCGCAAAGTTTCGCTTCCTGGCTACAGATCAGGGATTGACCCAGAATGGAAAATCCTATCAAACGGATGTAGCCTTTGGCGATCCCTTTATTGTATTTGATCCGCCTACCGATCGATATTATTTATATGGCACAGGTGGAACTGAAAACGGCTTTATTGTTTATAGTTCCAAAGATCTGAAAACATGGACGAAGGAAAGGAAAGTATATGATGCCAACCAGCCTAATGGCTGGGGAGAAAAAGATTTTTGGGCGCCTGAAGTTTACCGGGTCAATAACAAATACTATATGTATTATAGCGCCCATTGGAAAGATAATCCAAAACAACATATTGAAAACTATCGCATCGGGGTAGCTGTGGCGGATAGTCCCTTAGGGCCATTCAAAGACCTTACTGGAAAACCTATTTTTGATCCGGGATATCCAATTATTGATGCGAACGTTTTTAGAGATACCGACAATAGGAATTATCTGTTTTATTCGCGTTGTTGCTACGAGCATCCGGTGGAGTCGGAGGTTGCGGATTGGGCGAAGCAGAAGTATGGCTATAGCAGGATCGAAGAGAGCTGGGTGTATGGTGTTGAATTGGACAGCAGTATGACTAAAACGATCGGGGACCCAGTCCTTTTAATGCGACCTCCAGTTTCGATGAATGACGTACAGGCTGAATGGGAGAGTAGGTCAGTCACTTCGGGTGAGATAAATAGACGATGGACAGAAGGTTCTTTTCTAATGAAAAAAAACGGACAATATTATATGATGTATTCCGCCAACTATTTTGCTGGAGCCAATTATGCGGTAGGCTATGGAACGGCAACTGCCCCATTGGGAAGCTATGAAAAGTCACCTGCTAACCCAATCATTGAAAAAAATACCCATAGCGGGGGAGTAATTTCGGGTACCGGACACAATAGCCTATTTAGCGATAGAGAAGGAAAGCTCCGCTGTGTGTATCACGGACGTACTATAAAAACGGGTGATAAACGCATCGTGTTTATCAGCGACGTTTTTTTTAATGAAAATGGCCAATTGCATATCGTTACAGATTGACCCGCTGGTCAATCTGTCTTTTTTGGGATTGCCGGATTTTCGACATTTTCATCCCAAGCAGCGGACGAGGCCGCTCTAGCACTTGTTCCGTCGCTTGTTTGTGTCTTTTTATGGGCATAATTGACATTTTCTTCTTCTTCAGGATCGGTTTCATCCACGTCCGGTTCAGGACGCTCAATTGGATCAGTATCATTGGGATCCGGAATAGTATGTTGCCCGAATAATCCTTTGCGATACCATATGTTACTAAAGTAATAGGCAATAATCAAACCTCGTTTTACTACTGCATGTTGCAATATCTCTTCCATGTTTTCGATTTCGTTTAAGTGGTACAACCCTCTTTATTCGCGTTGTATTCTCTCGAATAATGAACAATATCAGCAAGGAAATAGTTTGCGAGATTTCAGGATGCTCATCAGGTTAATTGAGCAACATTTGTTCGGGAAATGGCTTAACAATTGGAAAGTAAAGATGAACTGTTGTGCCCAAACCGATTTCCGATTCAATTTTTATATTTCCTCCCAACCGCTCCATAATGCGCTTTACGAGTGAAAGACCAATGCCCGTACCGGGTATGGAGCCCACGTTATCCGCCCTTGTAAACATTTCGTATATGTGCGGTAGGTGTTCACTGGGTATGCCAATTCCATTATCCTTGATTTGATAATGGGTATAATCATCTTCATGCGAACTATCTATGGATACCACAGGGCTGTCCGACTGGGCTGAATATTTTATAGCGTTGATAATTAAATTGGAAAAAATTTGATAAGCGGCACTTTTCTCGCCCCAAATAGGCAATAATGTACCAAAAGTGGGCCGACAATTATTGACGTTATATAGAATACTGTTTTCTTGGAATATACGCTGAATGGTGTAGGCCATTGGAAGTGGCTCTTTGTCTAAAATGCTGGATCGGTGTTGGCTTAATTGTACCATATTGTTGATAATATCCTCAATGTTGGTGACACTTCGGCTGAAATTCTGATACCATTTATTGATTTTTTTAAAATCGATATTGTCGGGGTGTTGCTGAAGAAATTGTATACCCATTTTTAAGATGGACAGCGGGTTTTTCAAATCGTGGGAAAGCGTATGGGTAAACATTTCCAATTCATTGTTTAAGCTGAGAAGTTCGTCATTGAGGAGCTGGCGTTCTTTCAATTTCGCAAAGATGGATTCTTTGATGATTTGATTTAAGCGAAGCACAAAGTTAATTTCAGCATCATTCCATGGCTTGGCAACATCATAACGCGTATCTTCCCAGATTTTGAGCTGCTTTTTACCATCCTGTTCTTCTTTTAACTCCATTTGCATGACCTGACTGCTATTTTCTCTTCTAAACCAAACGATGTAATAATCGTTCTCCAAGCCTACCTTTAAATACATTAGACCGGCAAAACCAAGCTTTTCTTTAAAGTTTTCTTGATGATTTAGACGAAAGTTGTAGTCTTTAAAGAGGGCTTTGTCGGTATGTTTCTGCAGGAATTGAATGAGTTCATAAAACTGTGCTTTAGGAGGAGACTGCCCATAGCTAAAAACGTCGCCCTGATTGAAAATTGCCAAACCATCTGCATCCACAAGCTGAGTTAGAATGTCCATATGTTGTATCAAGGCACAATTTACCATCTTATTTTCAGAGAGACTTTTCTTTAATTCTTCTTCTGCGAGCTTTAGAAGCTCTGTTCTTTCCAAGAGATTCTGTTTGACATGACTTTCATATTTGCTGGTTGCCGCCTGGATGGCAAATGTGCATAGTTTTCGTTGTTGTAGGTCGACCACACGCTTTTCGTCATGCTGCGCAACCACAAGTCCCCAAAAATCATCATCAATACAGATTCGAAAAAAAAGGGCACTTTGAACATTTATTTCTTTTAAAAAAAGTTGATGGAGTTCAGGCAGAGGAGATAATAGGCTCGAAAGGGGATCGATGGCCTCATCTTTATAATAGAATTCTTGTCCCTGATCGTCCATGTTGGGAGCGTATCGATACGAATAACTACGATAGTAAGACAAAACTTCCTCGGGCATAAAATCTTTGGAGAATTCCTTGCCTTTGAAAGAAGACCGTCCATTTGCCGTATGCTCAGCAATCACCGAACTATACCCTGTTTCTTGAATTTGCAAAACGAAAACACGATCATAATTCAATATCTTGTTAATGGCCGAACAAACGCGATTCCAGTTATTTGGCTGAATGGTATCCAACAAAAAATTGAGTTCGTTAATTTTTTTAGCGGCAATATATTTTTTATGTTGTTGTTCCCATTCAATGTAAAGATATTCATCATGTCTACGTAGTTTAACATAAACCCTGTCGTTTTTAATTTTAATGGGTAAAATGTGACGCGACTGTCCGTTTTCAAGAAGTTCCATCACAGCATTCCTCACTTTCAATAGGGCTTCGCCGAAGGTATGGCCAAAGCTATGAAAAAAATGGGTTCCTAATAGAGCTTCACTGGTATAATGTTCATTTACGACAGACTCCGTCACTCCGACGATCGTAAAGTGCCGATCTAAAATGACCAGGCTGCCAAAAGACTGAAGCTTAATAACGGTTTGATTACTCGATTGGATTGTATGATTCATAGTACCCCAAAACTCCTAATGTATACATAAATATACGAAAAAAAATTACGACAACATAGATCGAATCTTTAATATTAGAACGTTGGAAAGTAGATAAAATTGCCTTATTGGCTTCTTTTTACTTTGGAATTAAAAATGGTACCATTTTCTCACATGTAACATACTATAAATGGGCATTAAATTCTTTGGCAACAGCATTCGCCATTCCTTTAATTAATGATTTCCACTGCGGATAGGAGGCTCCTATTTTCGCCGCCAAACCGACGAGATAGTTCCGAACATTATCGCTAAAATTTTCATTGTCAACGTTTATGATCTCGTTTCTGCCAGCATATTGAAACAATATACTGTTTCTACGCTGTTCGATCAGGAAAGTTGACGATGAAATTCCTTCGAAAAAATGAGCTGTATTTTTATCGCCGGGATGGCTTGGATCGGGACAAGGCTTTAAGGTTAGGGCAAAAACTTTATAATCATCGGTTTTGTCTAGCGTGAGGTTAACGACATGTACCCAGTCATAACCACCGCTACTTGGAAGTCCCGGTCCGGGGATATCCAGTCTGATATAATCATGTAATTCGAGTAAGCGATCTATCGGTGTACCATAACCGCCTGTCAATTGAAATGTGGTAGCGGGTAATTGGGCTAACGTGTACCAATGGTTGACCTTTCTCAGGTTCTCTACGCCCAATTCAAATGCTAAGTTAGCGATATCTTCACTTGCAAATTCAAGTGATTCAAAACAATCAAGTCTTTTCCCTTCTTTCTGTTCCGGTATGATATTTTTCATCGTTCTTCTATTTATGCTTAAAATACTGGATTTCTTATTCCTGCTTTTAGCTTCCTTGAAGGTAGCTAAGCCACCTAGGTTTTTATGTCGGTGCGTCTTAACCCAAGCTCGCTTTTAGCTTGGCAAGAAGATCGTCTGCTTTTGTATGCTCAACTTTCATTTTTCGGATGGTTGGGCGTTTTCCCTTGTCTTTTTGCTTGATAATTTTTAGGAGCTCGTCCATGTATTCATTTTTATATTTACTAATATCAAAGGACTTACTGTGCTGCTCAATCAGCTGTGTCGCCATGTCCATTTCCACCTTTTGAATTTTTATTGTAGTGGGCAATTTAAGGTCGTCCAAGCCCCTAATCTCCTGCTGATAGCGAATTTTATTCAATACCAATGCATTACGATAGGGTTTTATAAGGGCTAGATGTTCGACATTTCGCATCACAAATGCTCCTAAACCCGCCATTTTTGTTTTTTCTAAAGCTTTGACAAGCAGCTGATAAGCTTTCTCACCGCCCTTCTGTGGTTCGAGGTAATAAGGTGTTTCAAAATAAATACTGTCAACATCCATCAGTTTTACAAATGCATGCAGATTGATAAGTTTTGATTTCTCCGGACTTGCATCTTCAAAATCGGCGTCTTCCAAAACTACATAGTGGTCTTTCATAAAGTATCCTTTAACAATATTGTCCCACTTTACTTCTTTACCAGTCTGTTCATTTACCCGTTTGAATTTAATATTGGATAAATCTTTACGATCAAGCATGTCCAAATCGAGACTTGCATTTTCAGTTGCACTATATAATTTTATGGGAATATTAACTAAGCCAAAACCAATAGCCCCTGTCCAAATTGCACGCATATGTTGTCCATTTATTGCTAATACGATAACCTTCGCTATGGAGGAATGGTTTGAAATTTAATAAAATAGCTGGCAAACTATTCCTAAAGGAATCGGTTATATACTGTAAAGCTGCTATTATTATCATGGATTTAAAGTCAAATGAGCCATTTTGGTTGGTGAAGAATGGTCTCTTAAATACCTATCCTTCCTTACAAAAAGATATAAGCTGTGATGTACTTATTGTAGGAGGGGGGATCACCGGAGCCTTGATTGCGCATCAATGTATGGGCGATGGAAAGAAATGTGTTCTTATAGATAAGCGGGAAATTGTGAATGGGAGTTCGGCGGCAACAACTTCCATGTTACAATATGAGATTGATATTCCCTTATATAGATTAAAGGAATTAATCGGCATTCAGGGGGCAATTGCGAGCTACCGAGCCTGTGGAGAAGCGATTGATAAATTAGGTAGACTTGCCAAGAAAATCCGATCGAAAGCTGGTTTTAGAAGCAAACAGTCACTCTACTATGCGGCAAAGAAAAAGGATATAGCTTGGCTAAAGGTGGAGTTCGAAGCAAGGCAAGAAGCTGGCTTCGACGTCAAGTGGCTGACGGAGCGGGATATCAGGGAACGTTATGCAATGTGCGGTGCTTATGGGGGTATACTTTCGGATCTAGGGGCAAGCATTGACGCCTTTTGTTTCACACACGAACTATTGGCATATAATGTTAACCGAGGGTTATCTATTTTTGACAAAACAGCGTTGGAAAAAGTGTTTTATAAGTCTGGTTATAATTCAGCGATTACTTCAACAGGGGCTAAAATCAAAGCGGAAAAGATTATCTATTGTACAGGATACGAAACAACAAATCTCATTTCCGAAAAATTTGTTGACCTGCTAAGCACATTTGCTATTGTATCGGAAGCTGATAAAGAACATAATCAGCTATATCGCGACCTTCTCATCTGGAATACGGCCACGCCCTATTTGTATATGCGAACAACAGACGACGATAGGTTTCTGATTGGAGGAGAAGATGAGACCTTTAGAGATCCCATCAAGCGAGATGAGCTCATTGCAAAGAAGTCTCATAAGTTAGCGCAGTCATTTAATAAAATTTTTGTCGATAAAACCTTCCGCACTGATTTTACTTGGGCAGGTACATTTGGGACGACCAAAGATGGATTACCTTATATCGGAGAACATAGAAAGTTCAAAAATTCATATTTTGTATGTGGCTTCGGCGGAAATGGTATAACCTTTTCTGTTGCAGCAATGGAGATGGTTGCGAGTTGGCTTCATAAGCTAAACCATCCATTGGAAGAATGGTTTAGATTTGGCCGGTAATTTCCTGCTTAGCCATGTTTACGTAAAAATCGGAATACTCTCTCTTCAAGCTTCGCTAGTGGTAATTTATCTTTTATAAAGGGGAACTTTGCTTCCATAAATACCTGTTGTATGGCCGGATGGATATAATAAGTCTGCGAAACAGACTTCGTATTACCAAGTTGCTCTGCAACCTTCTTGATGACGCTATTTAATTGTCTTTTCCGTGCACTGAGTGATTCCGCCTGTTTTGTTTGCGCAAGCTGATAAAAGGCTTCACGACTGGCGCCCCAAATGCGAATACTCTTGCAGCTGATCTCACCCGTACAATTCTTCCGCAGATACTGATTAAAAGCGGAACCACAGAAAGTGCTTTCGCAACTTGCACTATCCATTTGGAATATCCTTTTGCCTTTCATTTTTAGTAATTCTTCCAAAAGTTTAGCTTGTTGTTTGTTGGTCCAGGATTTCTGCTGGAAAACCCCCTTTTTACCTTTATAGGCTAGCGATATCCGATTGCCTTCAATGCTGACGTGTCTTTTTTCCAAAGTACTCAGCCCATACGATTTATTTGTCAGTGTATAACGCTTATTGCCAATACGAATCAATGTACTGTCCATTATTTTAAAAGCAACTGCACAAAGTTTATCCATGTCCCAAAATTCGTGTTTGAGGTGTTTGGAACTGATGTTTCTCAACTCTTGTAAGTATTTACCCATATAGAGGATATTGCTAAACTTTGCAGCTTGCCGTTGGCCGACAAATTTGGAATGATAGATATATTGTTTGCGTCCTTTTTGGTCGAAGCCAAAAGCCTGTAAATCGCTTTTTGAGCTTTTAGCAATCCAAACATCTGTCCAATTTGGTGGAATAACGAGTTTTGCGATCCGCTCTAAAACCTTTTTATCGGACACTTCCTTTTCCGAAGCGTCGAAATATTTAAAAGACTTACCTACTTTTCTTCTTGTATACCCCGTTCTTGCTTTCATAGTGCATTTTCCCTTGTAAAATATGTTGATAATAGGTTAAGACGTTGTGGCCTTGTCTCGTAACGTTTTAATATATTCGTGAGCTTCGAGCTGTATACCAAGTTGTTTTTCGATGAGCAGGAGCAGATCATGGCTGATTTCCCAGTCTTCATGGTCAACAACATCCTTATAGGTATGTGTAAAGGCATCTTCACCTTGCTCACAGCTGCATAGTAAACTCCTTTCATCATTTCCTGAAATGGAGGATTTTATCTCCATCCAAATTCTGAATAGCTTGCCACTGATCATCGTTCCTCCGATTGAGTCGTCTTCCCGCGGAGCTAGGTAGGGTTTTAATTCTTCAATAAATACCTCGGATTGGTTCATAAACTCAATAAAGGTGTTATTTAAATGTTCAAGTTGGAGGCGCGTGGCTATTTCTACAGCTTTTTGATAACCTGCAATCCGATCGTTGTTGATCTGTATAAGGTCGCTGGTTAATGTACGATCATTTACCGTATTGTTTTCCATTTAATGTCGGCTTTGTGAATTTCTATTTTTCACTTAAGAACGCCTCAAGTAGCCCTGCAGTTTTGTGAAAGAACAGGATAGGTATAATTTCATCCATGAAGGCGATTTTATACAGCGTACCATCAGTAGATTGTTGCACGATAGCTGGAGCGAAACGCAAAAAAAAACGGCTGCTTTAAATTGCTAAAGCAGCCGTTGGACGGTAATTGCTATCTTTATTTTTTATTAAAAGAAGTTTTTTTACCTTTTTCCGTATCGACCTTAATCTGTTTCTTGTCTACTGATTCCGAAACTTCTGGTTGAACAATGGTTTTGCTATTTCCTTTTCCTATCGGACCGCCGCAGATAATTAGCGCAATGACCATAGCTTGCTGATTATTTATTTTAACTCTTGATTTCATATGTTTACCATTTAACGAATTGTTGTGATGTCGGTTAGCTGCTTCTAGATAGATAACCCTAGAACCACCTTTTTGTTTTTTATTTGAGCCTGTAAATTTTAAGTTGCTTTTGAAGTTTCTTTCTTGTCATGTGGATCCTGGTTTTTATAGTGCCTTCGGGCATGTCAAAATAAGAGGCTATCTCATGATACTTGTATCCTTCGAGAAATAATTGAAACACTTGATAATTTTCTTCCGATAAACTGCACATCGCTTTTTCAATATCATCCGCGATGAATTTAATGTCACTTTTATTTGTTTCTATTGTGTTGGTACTTTCGAGACCGATGTAGGTTTCGTGGATATCATTCGTACGCTTCGCTTTGCGGTATTGATTGATGTATACATTTTTCATAATAACGTAAAGCCAAGACATTAACTTGGGGTGACGGATAAAATCATCGATCGATTTTAATGCGCGGATAAGTGTTTCTTGAATCAAATCCTCTTTTTCATCAGGATCATTGGTGAATTTTCCCGCGAAATGTTTCAAAAGACTTCTTTTTTCTTCGACTAACAAATTTAAATTGGAATTGTTCATAGTACCTTTTGTTAAATTGACTGATGTGTATTCGATAAACAGAGGTACAATTAAAGTGCTAGTTTTGCGATTTAGAGGTCATCCAAACCTTGTTTAAACAGGTATATGGGAAAAATACGTAAAGCTGCGTATCGTTGATTTTGTAGTAGAAACACTACAAAAAAGCAGGATTAAACGTGTCGCAATAAAATTTACTGCCATGAATAGCTTTTTTTAATTGGGTATTTGTTCCTAAAAAAAATGTCTTTATTACGGGTATTACCTGTTTTAATGCCATATACTAGTGTCCATTTTTTTAAGCAAGTTTTTGAATTTTTTGTTTTTATCAGCTTTTATTGAACTAATAAGCTTTGCATGTGGTTCTTATCGAAAAGATTAACACAAAATAAATAGACTATGAAAAAGAGCAAAAGATTCACATTAACTTTAGGAGCGATATTATGCGCTACACTATTCTTTTCGTGCCAAAACTCGACCAAAAATCAAACTGAGGGAAGCGGTCAGTCAGACAACATTGCACCTACTGATGCCGACGAAACCCGGTATAATTTAAGCGAACAGCAAAAAATGACCATGCAGAAAGATACGAGTTTAGCAGACACACTTAGGAAAGACAGTATCAATAATAGTAAATCAAAACCGTAACCATCTCGTCGACCTATCAATATATCTGATAAAAAAACTCCCTTAATTAAGGGAGTTTTTTTGCTCTTTCTTTTGATCCGGATCAGCACCATAAATATCTTCTTCTGAATGGTCCGGTTGCTCTTTCTTTTGATCCTCTTCTGTATTAATTTTTTCTTTATTACTACGATCGCGTTGTTCTTCTTCGCTTGGATCAGGCCCCTCTGCATTTTCAGGATAGTATAGGTCAGGAGTTACGTCTTCTTGGGAAGGGACTTGAGGCTGCTTCCGTACAGAAGTACCATCGTCGGTACTTGGATCGTTGTCTAGAGGGTCTATTTCGTTCATGTACATGGAGTTTCTCCAATATGACTGTGAAATAGAATCACCAAATTGAATTGCTGTATTCATCATCTTTTTAATAAAGAACAGCAATTAAAACTGAATGGTTGTTTTTTTTATTAAAAGGTGGTATCCATATTTTAATGATAAATTTAAAACTTTTCATTTATTGACCTTGTTATTAAATTAAAGTAATTTAGAACATACATATATATGAAAAAATCGACACTTCTTTTATTAATAACAGCAGGTATTGGGTATCAGGCCCATGCGCAGAAAATTGAGACCACGCCACAGATGTCATCGGAGGTAGGCATCGAACCTATAAAGCAAGGAAACTGGATGGTCGGTGGATCGATCGGTAATCTAGGCTACAGCTTTGAAGCAAAATCGTTTAACATTGCACTTCAACCGAGAGCGGGCTATTTTGTTTCGGATGGTTTGGCCATCGGAGCGCAAGCCAACTTAGGTTTGGCCACGGTAAAGGATGCTGATAATGAATGGACATATGGGGTTGCACCTTTTGTACGCTATTACTTCCCCAATGCAGGTTCAACTACAGGGAGATTCTTTGGGCAGGGAGACATCGGGATTTCGGGTAGCTCGAAAGGGAAAGATGTTGCACTGGCCGTAGGAGCGAATGTGGGTTATGCACATTTTATTACCAGGACAGTGGCTTTGGAATCCACCTTCGGTTATAACTACAGTAAAGCCAATATCAATACGGGTAGTGGAGCGAGTGGATTGGGGGTAGGTTTGGGTTTTCAGATCTATCTGCCTGGCAAAAGATAGATTAATCTCGTACAGACTTAATAAAAGCATGTTTTCAAACCATAATGGTGAAAACATGCTTTTTTTATATAACGTGTTTATACTTGATACTGTGTATAAAAGACGCATTTTTGCTGGAATCAGCAAATGATGCAAACATTTAGACAATTACTGATGTTCGCTTTTTAAGAAAGGAGCAAATTACGATGACTGGAACAAAAAATATTGGGTTGGTACTAAAAGATAAAATGGGGAAATGGTCTTCTTATGATATACCATTGCTTAAGGAATGTCATCTAAATAATAAACTGGTCAAAAGTAACGAGCAGGAAGGTATTTTTGTGGTGGGAAGCTTGGCAACAGGATTATATATTTTCTCATTGTATAAGAACCGTTTTATAGATTTAATGGGTAAACAAATTGGGGTGGAAGAAATCTGTGAGCATTTTGATCGCTACAAACAGACCCTAATATAAGCGCCTGTAAATATAAGCACCGATAGCGCTTTCGAATGCTCAAACCGAAGGTGTTAACCTGACTTTTTAACACCTTCATGTTTGTTTTATGTTAATGAAAAATTGGTTTATCCAATTTTATCGCCAGGCGGTAAACAGCATTCATCAATCCAACATGACTATAGGCTTGAGGGAAATTACCCCATTGGCTACCGTTATCTTCCGTAACATCTTCGCTGAACAGACCTAAGTGATTGCTGTAGGTCAGCAAACGTTCGAGAATCTCTTTCGCTTCTTCCACACGCCCTACGCAGGCCAAGGCTTCTACATACCAAAATGCACAGACCAAGAACGTGGATTTGGGGCGGCCAAAATCATCCTGATGCTTATACCGATAAAAAAGTCCATTTTCGCCTTTTAATTCTTTTTCCAGCATCTCGAGGTGATGACGTGCACGGTCCGATTTTGGGTCAAGATAATCCATAACAATAAGCTGTAAGGTGCTTGCATCTAAATTTCGGCTGTCTAATGCGTTTTGATAGACTTTTCGCTCCTCGTCATAACAAGCTTCAATGTAAGCTTCTGCCTTTTTTAGGAGAACATTCGCGCGATCCTCCATATCCTGATAACCATTTTGGCGTGCAATTAATAGGGCAGCTTTGCATCCAACCCATTGGAAAAGATTCGAATAGCAGTGATGGTTGGCAAAGTTCCGGAACTCCCAAATGCCGGCATCTTTTTCCTCGATTGTGGCTTCTATTTTTTCCAGAATAAAATTCACCCAGCCTAAGACATTTTTGTTTTCATGGATTTTAAAACGCTGATCAGTGAAAAGAGGCAACAATGCAATCATAGCCTGACCATAGACGTCATTTTGGATATGTTCAAACGCCTGGTTCCCGATTCGCACTGGACCGCTTTCCTGATATCCTTTTAGATAGGGTAAAATATGTTCCGTAAGCTCGGAATTGCCGAGAATACCGTACAATGGTTGAAGCCTTCCCGGATTACGATGTGTGATGCCGGCAATATAGTTTGCAAAGCTTTCCATTTCTTCAAATTGACCGATATGCGTCAGTGCCGTTAGCACATAGTAGCTATCCCGTACCCAGCAATAGCGGTAGTCCCAGTTTCTGCCAGAACCAGGGTACTCGGGCAAGCTTGTTGTTGAAGCTGCTATAATTGCTCCTGTGTCCTCATATTGATGGAGCTTTAGCACCAAAGCGGATCGAATAACTTCTGTTTGATAGATGTTGGGAATACTACATCTTTTAATCCATCGCTGCCAATAGCTAATTGTCTTATGGAGGAAATCTTCGCAGGTACCTGCGATAGCTGATTCGAAAGCAGCATCATAGGTCAATACAAGGTATTTATTCTCACTGATGATGGTCCAGCTCTCCTCTTGAAAGAAATGAGAAATGGGCAAATCCGTAGTAAGGCGAATTCGTTCTCCGATCTGGTCGTTACTATACAGGATATGATTGCTTCCACGGGTTGGTTTAAGTGCCAATCGGCCATAGTCGCCAGTAGGATGACACCTAACGTTTACACTGGGGACCCCATATAAAGGTTCGATCTTCCGGACCAACATCAAAGGTTTAAAATATCGTCCGAATTGTTCAAATCGAGGGGCAAAATCCGTAACGCGATAGGCATAGGACGCTGTATGGATTTCCGTGCAGAGCACGTTGGAGTTTTTGATGTAGTATTGCTTGGTTTCGACAATAGGTTCCTCTGAGCTGATCTCAAAGCGCCCGCCTTGCTGTTTGTCGAGCATACTGCCAAATACAAAGCTATCTTCGAAAGAGGGCCAGCACAGCCAAGATATATTGGTATCCATACCGACATGCGCAATATAGGAACAATTGCCAATGATTCCAGATTGATAGGTATGTCTTTTTTCCATTGTATTTTCGTTCATTATTTTATGATAAGTTGATTCAAAAATTGAAGAACATCTTCTTGTTCATCCAGATAATATTTTGCCGCAGACTTATTGCTACCAACTTTAATACTTATCGTCGATTGAGGAAGATAACGGAATAGGTCTTCATCGGTAATGTCGTCGCCAATGGCCAACATAAAATCTGCTTTTATATGACCTGCAATTTCCAATGCTGCTTTACCTTTGTTAACTTCCGTATTTTTAACCTCAATGACCGCATTTCCGTCAAGTAACTGTAAGCCATAATCATTCAGCATCGGGTTTAAAATCTCTTTTAATTCAGTGGCTTTAAGTTCGCCCAAGCCTAATTCTACTTTTCTATAATGCCAGGCCAACGAATAAGGCTTGACTTCAATAAATGCGCCTGGAGTTTGGTCGGCCAATTTTTCCATCAATTTTTTTACTTCGGGCATCCAATGAAGTGCCAGTCCTTTTTTATATGACCAGTTGAAATTTGGGAAATTTGACCAAATGCCATGTTCGGCAACCAAATAGTAAGACCGACCGTCAAACCAAGACGATAAGCTTTCTTGCGAGCGCCCGCTTATGATGACCAAGGTATTAAGTGGGTCTGAAATAATATTATCCAAGAGGTTGTACAATAAGGTCGTCGGAGTTGCTTTTTGGGCGTGGTTCTGGAATTTGACCAAAGTGCCGTCATAATCCAGGAAAAAGAGCCTATTGCTGCTTTTACTGTATCGTTCCGAAATACTACTGAACACTTTATCTGAAATCCGCCTTGCCCATTCATCACGCTGGATGGCTTTGGTTTCAGCCAGGCGATTGGTAAATAGTTGCACCCAATGCTGTACATTAAACTTCTGTATAATCTGAATATTGGCATCGGTACGTTCCTGAACTTCTTCGGGCGGCATTTTAAGCGCTTGGTAAATACTGTCAGCAGTTTCCGTTCGATTATAGGGGTTGATAATCAAGGCGTCAACAAGTTCTTTGGAAGCGCCCGCAAACTCACTTAAAATCAACACACCTTTTGATAACGTTTTACTGGCGATATATTCTTTACTGACAAGATTCATCCCATCGCGCTTCGATGTAATCATGCAGATATCAGATGCAACATATAATCCAACCAGCTCCTCGAATGGAAGTGATTTGTAAAAATATAATACTGGCGTCCAGCTTAAATTTCCATAAATGGAATTGATTTCACTCACCTTTCGGTTAATCTCGTCTTTCAGCTTCTTATATTGCGACACTTTATCCCTTGATGGCACGATAAGCATATATAAGACAACTTTTGTATGCCATTCGGGGTATTTTTCAAGGAAGGTGAGAAAAGCTCGTAATCGCTCTAATATCCCTTTGCTATAATCGAGCCTGTCGACCGATATAATAATCTTCTGGTCGGGAAAGTGGCTTCGAAATTGGCTTGCAATGGATTGAATTTTTGGTTGATGGCTGACTTGGACGAATTTATCAAAATCAATGCCCATCGGAAAGGATTCCACAAAGATATGGCGATCTTTATATTTCAGCTGATTATAACCAGATGATACATGCAGTATTTTTTTGCAGGCGTTTAGAAAGTTCTGGCTATCAGCGAACGTATGAAATCCGATGAGATCCGCACCCAATAAACCTTCGACCAATTCTTTACGTTGTGGAATGTTCATAAAGAGCTCTTCAGAAGGAAAGGGGATATGGTGAAAATAACCGATGTTGAGTGTTTGGTTTTCTGAACGCAGCAGTTGCGGGAGCAGCATAAGCTGATAATCCTGCACCCAGATAAAATCCGAAAGTTGATCGATGGAAAGAGCGGCTTCACAAAATTTTTTATTCACGGTGACATACGTAGACCAATATTCGCGATCAAAATGAATGTAGCTCGGCTGATAGTGACAGATAGGCCAGAGAACCTCATTGGAATAACCTTCGTAGAAATTGCGGATTTCATCTTTTGATAAGAAAACAGGAAGTAAGCTCATCGGTTTGAGCAGCTCAACAATCTTTTCTTTTTCCTCTTCATCTTTCGGAACGATTCCCGGCCAGCCAACCCAGAGTATTTCGTCGCTATCAAAAGCGGAGTTTAACCCAGTTGCAAGTCCACCCGCACTCGGCTTGATGATTAATTTTTCTTTTTTTCGTTCTATTTGTATCGGCAGTCTATTTGAAATTATTATTTTCTTCTTTTTCTTCATAAGAATATTAGATCGATTTATTTGCAGTGTGGAAGAGTTATATTGACTATAACGATGGGCTTGTCATCCACTATCTGAACAACCTCGGCGAAGAATAGTTTCGATAAATTCAAATTAGAAGGACGGTAGGGGCAGCTGTTGAAGAAAGAACAAGGTAGTTTATTGGAATAATGTTGGGGAATTTGGGCAGCGGTACGGCCCAAATAGCAACAAAAAAGACCTCTATTTCTACAGGTCTTTTTGTTATCTCATTAACTTACGATATAGGGACAGCAGCAGCTTTTTCGTGATTCAATTTTTTCATAAATTGATCGAGGATGTCTCCTAATCTCCCTGAAATTTCCCCTAAAATGCTTTCCCAATCTTTAACGGTACCATCACAATTGTCTGAAACAATTTTAATGCTATGAAAGGTGAGATTTTTTTGAAAACAGAAATTCGCTAGGGCATAAGATTCCATATCAAATGCCAGAGGATTAAAATGTTTGATATCCTGATAAAAAGCCGTATTTACATTGATAAAACGATCCGATGTCAAGAGTGCATCTTCGTAACGAAATTCATCGCGTGAAATGGATTCCAAAATCCCTTGCCCTTTAAAAAACAAGGTGTTTTCCAGAAAAAAACCATCTGTATACGCGTCTCCTTGCGCATAGTATGCCGGATAAAGAACATGTCCTATCGGATGTCTTGTACAGCCCACAGTGCCCACATTGAGAAGAACAGGATTGATCCCTAAAGCTTTGATGTCTTCATAAAGCGTAGCAACGGCTAGGAGAGCATTTACTTTACCTACACCAATTTCGTAGACAAAAGTCGATTCACTGGTCGGATTAAAAGATAGCTCATTTTTATTTGCTACCAAGATAATCGTTTCAATATCTTTATTCAGGATCATTTAGTTTTCTTCAATATATGGATACTCAAAAGCCAATTCTCCGGCAGTTATCAGATTTAAGAAGTTAACACAAGCCTGCTTTGAGGTGGGAAAATCCATAAATGTGTAGTTTCCGCAGCTAATCGGGTTTTGGAAAGGTACTTCGTATCCTTCTGTAAGAATAGTCTCTAATACTTCTTTCATCAATTCCGCCACATTCTGAGGAGTTTTCGCTGTTCCAGCCAATACAACATAAAATCCCGTGCAACAGCCCATTGGTCCAACATAAATAACCTCATCACCTAAGATGGTTCTAATTTCTGTTGCAAAACAATGCTCTAAGGTATGCATGACTTCAGGCGATAGCATACGCTCAGGAGAATTCGGTCTGATCATGCGAATGTCGTAAGTTGTATAACTTTCAACATTGCTGTTATTGGTGGTAGAAGCTTTAGCGTAGATCCCTTGTTTTAATTTGGTATGATCTACCGTAAAACTATTTACTTTTGCTTTTTCTTTTGTGTACATCTTGTTCTGTTCAAAGCTGTAACGCTTGCGACGCTACAGGGGTTAAAAGTTGAATATCAAAAATTTCTACAAAGATACTAGATTATTATAGAAAAAGGACGATAAAACTACTATTTTAACACTTCATAATGTTCGACTGTTGGAAACGGATCGTAGTAATGATGTAAAAGTTTTTCCCATTCCTTAAATAATGCAGATTCTCTGAAACCGATGGTATGATCTTCCAACGTTTCCCATTCGACCAATAGAATGTACTGGTTGTCTTTCTCAATACATTTACGTAGTGAATGCGTTATATAGCCTTTACTCGCACTAATATACTGGCAAGCTGTTTTATAGTCTCTTTCAAAATTGGATTGTTGTCCTTCAATAATTTGCAATACAGCTACTTCTAAAATCATAATTTGTTTTTTTATCAAGTTTAGTAAATAACTCAAACTTAGAAAATTTGTTTCTGATATGCAATACACGAACAAGCTTACCGAACAATTTATTCTTTATTGTTTTAATATGGACTTAGACCTTAATTATCCCGCTTTGACGTATTATATCCGTATTTTAGTTGTGAAGTGATGATCTGGGTGACCAATGGAATACCCGGGTTGCGATTTTGTGCATTCCAAACTAGAGAGAGCGTTGTTCGTTGTGGTAAACCGTTCAATTCAAGGAAGGTGACATCAACATGGTATCCGTTCTTTAAAGACGAAGGAACAATGGCAACACCCAATCCCTGAGCAACCATATTGAAAATGGTCAAAGCATTCACAGTGCGCAAAGTAACTTTGGGGATAAACTTATGATCACTAAAGATACTCATGACGAGATCATAATAAGAGTGGCTATAGTTTTTGGAAAATAAGATAAATGATTCATCTTTTAAGGCGTCAAGACTTGCTTTCGGCGAATTCAATAGGGGATGATCGTTGGGTAAAACGAGACTAAAATGCTCGGTATGTATAGGCAGGCTACATAGGCCAGGTGGCGTTTCCGAAAGACGAACAAAGCCTAAGTCCAATTCTTTTTTCTCCAGCAGATCCAGCTGGGTTTCATTCGCTAGTTCGTGAAGTGATAACTCGATATCAGGTTGCTGCTGTTTTAAATTGAGTAGTAGTTCCGGCAGGATGGTCTGAACAGCCGACCCAATAAACCCCAGCTTTAAGGTACTTATTTTACCATTGGCAAAGCTTTGAAGTTGAGTTTCAATCTGATCCAAGTGCCTAAAGAGTTCTTTCACCTCCGCAAAGAGATAGATCCCAGCTTCCGTCATTTGAACATTTCGTTTATTACGCTCAAAAAGTGCTACGCCATAGGATTCCTCCAGCTGCTTAATTTGTCTGCTCAAGCCCGGCTGCGCAATAAACAATTTTTCGGCAGCCCTTCTAAAATGCAGCTCTTCTGCCAATACTTTAAAATACAGTAAGTGTCTTAGTTCTATTTGATAATTCATGGTTATCAATTGATGATAAAAATGGTATTTCTAATTATCAAATATAGCAAGTACATTTGAGTAAAGCAGATAGGAAGATGGAAAAATTTTTATACGGCAGTGGGCAGCTTGATAATTCATGGTTATCAATTGATGATAAAAATGGTATTTCTAATTATCAAATATAGCAAGTACATTTGAGTAAAGCAGATAGGAAGATGGAAAAATTTTTATACGGCAGTGGGCAGCTAACATGCTCCATAGCCTTAGCCATAGTAAAAGGAACGGTTACGGGGGAAATATCACCCGGAGTCAAGAATAAGATCGAGCAGAGCGCCAGTTATGTCCGTAAAATAGTCGAGCGTGGTGAGGTTGTCTATGGGATTAATACCGGTTTTGGTCCCTTGTGTACCACACTTATTGACGCAAGTCAAACGCAGTTGCTACAAGAAAACATTCTAAAAAGCCATGCTGTCGGTATGGGCGAACCTATCGCCAATGATTTGGCCAAATTGATGCTTATTCTTAAAGTTCACGCGCTTTCTCAAGGATTTTCGGGTGTTCAGTATGCGACAATTGAACGGATTATTTGGCATATCGAAAACCATATCATTCCTGTGGTACCTAAGCAAGGCTCTGTCGGCGCATCGGGTGATTTGGCGCCATTGTCACATTTATTTTTACCCTTGATTGGCTTAGGAAAAGTCAACGTAGAAGGGGAAATTATGGAAACAGCTACCGTTTTGGAAAAATATGGTATGGCTCCGGTGCACTTGGGCGCAAAAGAAGGTCTGGCTTTGATCAATGGAACTCAATTTATGGCAGCCCATGCTGTGATGGCTGTTGCTGAGTTAAATCGTGTACTTCAGAATGCTGATATTATTGCGACCTTAATGATTGAAGGTTTAAACGGCTCAATAAAACCATTTTTTACTGAATTACATCAATTACGCCCGCATGCCGGAAACCGTTATGTCGCTGCAAGCATTTTTAACATGCTTCATGGCTCCGCCATTTTAGAAAGCCACAAAGACTGTTCCCGTGTACAAGATCCCTATTCTTTGCGCTGTATCCCTCAAGTCCACGGAGCATCACGCAATGCTTGGCTTCATTTGAAGGAGACCATAGAAATCGAAATAAATGCAGTGACCGATAATCCTGTGATCATTAATGATGAACTAACCATTAGTGGCGGTAGCTTTCACGGACAGTCAATCGCTTTGCCTTTGGATTATGCCACACTTGCTGCATCGGAAATCGGCAATATTTCGGATCGAAGGGTTTACTTGTCTTTAGAAGGTCAAACCAACGGTGTCCCAAAATTGTTAATGAAATCAACCGGTCTCAATTCAGGATTTATGATCTTACAATATAGCACAGCCGCGATTGCAAGTGAGAATAAAGGGCTTTGTTTTCCTGCAAGTGCAGATAGTATTCCTACCTCTTTAGGCCAAGAGGACCATGTCAGTATGGGATCTATTTCCGGCCGAAAATTACTACAGGTCATTGACAATGTTAATAAAATATTAAGCATTGAACTGTTATGTGCGGCACAGGCAAAGGATTATCGTCAGCCATTAAAATCGACTGCAGCATTGGAAGCTATTCATGCGAGAATTCGTCAGTCCATTCCGCATATCGAATCCGATCAACCGATGGAAGAGCTGTTGACTGAAGCATTAAGGCTCGTAAAATCGGGCGAACTGATCACATTGCATCGTCAATATGCGACGGGCGAAATTGCTGCGGATTTGAAACAAAGATTTGAAGAGTTTTAGACGAAGAAGGATGGAAAAAGAGCTAAAATTAGTTGGACCTTTTAGGCAGATATTAACCATGTCAAATATGCCCGTTAATGGGGCGCTCCATGATAAACAAATAGTTATTATTAAAGATGGAGGTATTTTAATAGCAGGTAACGATATCATGGAAGTGGCGGACTTTGAGGGATTACAACTGCAATGGGGAAAGCAAGTGGCACTTGTACATGTAGAAGGAGATCAGGTCGCCTTGCCAGGCTTTATTGATTGCCATACGCATATTGCTTTTGCCGGTAATCGAGCGAATGATTTCGCCCTCCGAAATGCAGGCTCAAGCTACCTGGAGATTGCGGCAGCTGGGGGAGGGATTTGGAGCACGGTATCACACACAAGGGATTGTGATGCAGCAGAATTGATTGATCTCACGATCCAGCGTGCAAATTTTCTGTTAAGGCAAGGAATCACAACAATTGAAGTTAAAAGCGGTTACGGTCTTAATGTTGAAGAAGAACTGAAGATATTACGTGTCATTCAGGAGTCGGATCGTCGTACGGCATCAGACCTTGTTCCAACTTGTTTGGCGGCACATATGCTCCCGCGAGACTTCAGCGGATCGCCAAAGGATTATCTTCATCGAATTGCAACAGATCTTTTTCCGCTATTGAAATCAGAAGGGCTGTCAAACCGGATTGACGCATTTATAGAAAAAACAGCGTTTCAAGGGGAAGACATTGTGGCATATTTACAAAAAGCAAAAGCGATGGGTTTTGACCTGACTATTCATGCCGATCAGTTCACAACTTCGGGAAGTCAGATTGCAGTTGAACTCGGTGCCCAATCTGCGGATCATCTTGAGGCATCAACAGCAATTGAAATTGACCTTATTGCCCATTCAGATACAGTTGCGGTGGCGCTACCTGCGGCTTCCATCGGACTTGGATGTGGTTTTACGCCAGCTAGAAAGCTGTTGGATGCAGGTGCATGTTTGGCCTTAGGAAGTGATTGGAATCCGGGTTCTGCACCCATGGGACAATTATTGACAAGTGCGAGTATTTTGGCAACAGCAGAGAAGTTGACGAACGCTGAGTTGCTTGCTGCATTAACCTATCGTGCCGCCAAAGCTTTAAACCTGTCGGATCGCGGCGTGTTAGCCAAAGGCATGAAAGCAGATTTCAGTATATTTAAAACAGCTAATTATCAGGATATTACTTACTACCAAGGAAGTTTGCAACCTACAGCAGTATGGAAAAATGGTCGGGAAGTATTCTCATTATAATAACATGGAAGATACATTTAAGAACGAGGTGGCGGAAGGTATTCCGACCGTATTGCCCCCAAAAGTAGAGCGAGATCATACCATAAGTCATGCCCCCCGACGAAAGGATATTCTCACCCGGTCGGAAGAGAAGCTGGCTTTACGGAACGCATTACGCTATTTCCCCAAACAATGGCATACCGTTTTAGCACCTGAATTTTTAGAGGAGCTCCGTAGTTACGGCCGAATCTACATGTACCGCTTTAGGCCCCAATATGCAATGCAGGCTCGACCGATAGCTGACTATCCAGCAGAGAGCAAGCAAGCGGCAGCGATTATGTTGATGATTCAGAATAACCTTGATCCGGCTGTAGCCCAACATCCCCATGAACTGATTACGTATGGTGGGAATGGAGCTGTTTTCCAAAATTGGGCTCAATATCGCCTCACCATGCAGTATCTTTCACAGATGACAGATGAACAAACTTTACATCTCTACAGTGGTCATCCCATGGGTCTTTTCCCGTCGTCACAACATGCACCACGTGTCGTTGTAACGAATGGAATGATGATTCCAAACTATTCGAAACCGGATGACTGGGAGCGTTTTAATGCTTTAGGCGTTACGCAATATGGACAGATGACTGCAGGTTCCTATATGTATATTGGTCCGCAGGGTATTGTGCATGGTACTACAATTACGGTCATGAATGCTTTCCGAAAACATTTAACAGCAAATGATACAATTCAAGGTAAAGTATTTTTAACTTCTGGCTTGGGGGGAATGAGTGGCGCACAACCTAAAGCAGGTAATATCGCCGGATGTATCACCGTATGCGCTGAAATAAATCCCGCTGCTGCAAAAAAACGGCATGAACAAGGTTGGGTAGACCGATTGATCGAAAACATCGATGAGCTCGTTGAACAGGTACAGTCGGCGATGGATCAAAAGGAGACCGTATCTTTTGCCTATATCGGTAATATTGTCGAAGTGTGGGAGGCTTTTGATCGCGAAAATATCCACGTCACTGTAGGATCTGATCAGACATCTTTACATAATCCTTGGTCTGGAGGCTATTATCCGATGGGGCTGACCTTTGCAGAATCGAATGCTTTATTGGCGAGTGATCCTGATCGATTTAAGCAATGCGTACAAGAAAGCTTGATACGGCATGTCGATGCCATCAATAAGCATGTATCCAAGGGAACCTATTTCTTTGATTACGGTAATGCATTTCTATTGGAAAGCAGTCGCGCTGGTGCAGCGGTATGGAATGACGATAAGGATCAATTCCGCTACCCATCTTACGTACAAGATATTCTTGGCCCAATGTGTTTCGACTATGGTTTTGGACCCTTTCGCTGGGTTTGTACGTCTGGAAAGGCTTCGGATCTTCAAAAATCAGACGAAATAGCCATGACAGTTTTGGAAAATCTCCGAACAGAAGCCCCAACGGAGATTCAGCAGCAGATGCAAGATAATATACAATGGATTAAAGAAGCTGGAAAAAATAGACTTGTGGTAGGCTCTCAGGCACGTATCCTTTATGCAGATTCCAATGGACGTATTGCGATAGCAAAGGCTTTTAATGACGCTGTAAAAAGTGGCTTGTTTGAAGCACCTATTGTATTGGGAAGAGATCATCATGATGTGAGCGGTACCGATTCACCTTATCGGGAAACAAGCAATATCTACGACGGCAGTCAATTTACAGCAGATATGGCAATTCATAATGTCATCGGAGACAGTTTCCGGGGGGCTACCTGGGTCTCTATCCACAATGGCGGTGGAGTCGGTTGGGGTGAGGTTATCAACGGAGGCTTTGGTCTACTACTAGATGGCTCTGAAGAAGCAGCTGTTAAATTGGAAAAGATGTTGTATTTTGATGTCAATAATGGGATTGCTAGGCGCGCTTGGGCTAGAAATAAGGAAGCTAATCAGGCGCTAGATCGAGCAATGGAGAGAAACACAACATTGCAAGTTACCCGCGCGCAACTTGTAGATGACGATATTATTGAACAATTATTTGATCAGAGCGAATGAACTTTTTGTTGAATAATCCAGAAATATATAGTAAAGGTGACCAAGCGGTATGGAAGGGGCGTACCGATGGCCAGGATCGTGAATGGATGCGTTGGCATCAATTAATGGATTGTGTTGATCTTCTCGAGCAGCCTGATTTAAGACAGTCCTTCGCTTTTCTGGGATTCTGTAGCGATGAGGGGGTCGGACGCAATCAAGGTCGTGTAGGAGCCAAGGACGGACCCACAGCACTTCGGAATGTCTTAACAAACCTTCCTGTACATTTTTCAGATAAACTACAACTTAAAGATTGTGGTGATATATTGATAAAAGACAGTGATTTAGAGCTGTCGCAGCAGGGTTTAGGTTCTGCCTTAAATTGTATTCTTGAACAAGAAGGATTTCCAGTCATCTTGGGTGGCGGCCATGAAGTAACCTATGGCCATTATTTGGGTGTTAAAGAATTTCTTAAGAGCCGTGATCAAAGTCTAGGCATTATTAATTTGGATGCCCATTTAGACATCCGTCCATTGCAGGACGGCAAAGGGAATTCGGGAACGGGCTTCTATCAAATCGAGCAGGACCAGTCTAATGCAGGTTTGCCATTTCATTACCTGGCAATTGGTATTCAAGAAATTAGTAATACCAAAGGATTGCTCGACTATGCCAAAGCGAAGAAAGTACAGATTATAGGGCGAGAGAGTCTGGTCGTTGAGAAACTTGATTTCATTCGCGACAAAATTGTACGTTTTGCCAAATCAGTAGATTATGTATATTTGACGGTTGATCTTGATGCTTTCGCTGCAGCTTATGCGCCGGGAGTAAGTGCATTGGCATTTAACGGTATAGTGCCCGATCATTTGTTCTTTACGATCTACGATATTCTACTGGATCTGCCCAACTTAAAATCTGTCGATTTTGCTGAATTTAATCCCCATTTTGATATCGATTCTAGAACGGCGAAATTAACAGCTGATCTGATCTTCAAGTTGATAAACAAACTTGCCATTAAATTTGATCAGCAACTAGCCAGTAGATAAACAGAAAAAAAGATGGGTAAATTGCGACAGCAATCTAACCATCTTTCTGCATATTGGTCGAGGCCTTAAAAAAGCACATCGGCCAATGTCGGATCCTTATCAAAAACTGATTTTGCAAAAGGACATAAAGGCATAATTTTTAAATTTTCTTGACGTGCATAAGTCACTGCCGCCATCAATAGCTGTTTACCTAGCCCTTTTCCTGCATATTCAGAACTTACTTCCGTATGGTCTATAATGAATTTTGTGGGGCCAGCCCAGGTATAAGTCATTTGCGCAACTGATTTTCCCTGATCGATAACCTCAAAGCTACCATGTTTATCGTCATTTTTTTGTATTACTTCCATGAGCATGATTTAATGAATGAAAAGTACAAATTAAACAAAATCCAGCAATATATAACATGACATTAGTTGAGAAAAACAGCTGTTTTACCAGTTAGATGGCATAATTCGCTTTTGTGTTTTGTAAAATTGCAGTGACTCTTTTAAATAGCTAATATTTTTAGTATGTTTGCTTTGCGTTATGAGTGTAAATCAAAGCAAAAGACAAGAATTTGCCATTGTGGACATAGAGACTACAGGTGGCCATGCAAAATCGAGCCGGATCACCGAAGTTGCCATTGTTATTCATGATGGTAACCAGGTTTTGGAACGTTGGGAGACCTTGGTTAATCCAGGGAAAGAAATTCCAAATTCAATTTTTGCGCTTACGGGCATAGACAATGACATGGTGAAAGATGCTCCATTATTTGATCAAGTTGCCGAACACATTTATGGAATGCTCAAAGACCGTATTTTTGTTGCGCATAATGTAAACTTTGATTATTCATTCATTCGGTTTCAGCTTCAGGAATCGGGCTTCGAGTGGTCAGCAATAAAATTATGTACAGTACGCTATGCCCGAAAAATCAAGCCCGGATTATTGTCCTATAGTTTGGGACGTCTATGTGATTATTTAGATATCCCAATTGAAAATAGACACCGTGCGGGTGGCGACGCCGATGCAACAGCCATTCTCTTTGCTTATTTGAAAGTGCTAGATACCGAACAGGTATTTCAGGATATGATTAAACATAAAGCGCTAGACCAACGTTTTCCACCGCATTTAAATCCCTTGGAATATGAACAATTGCCCAATGAGCCCGGGGTCTATTATTTTCATGACAAAGCTGGAAAAGTAATTTATGTTGGCAAGGCTGTAAATATAAAAAAAAGAGTATTGTCCCATTTTACAGGGAATAATATTCAAGCGCAAAGGCAACATTTCTTAAAAGAAATTCATCATATAAGTTATGAGTGCTGCGGAACTGAGCTGATGTCATTGTTATTGGAATGTGCGGAAATTAAAAAGTTCTGGCCAAAATATAATAGGGCACTTAAACGGTATGAGCCTAAATTCGGTTTATTTTCTTATGAGGACCAAAATGGCTATCTCCATCTGGCTATAGGGAAGACGACAAGGGGACAAGCATGTATTCAGCTGTTTCAGCGTGAATATGACGCTATTCAGTTGCTGCAAAGCTTTATTCAGCATGACGCTATTAATCCGCAATTTTGTCAGTTTGGGCACGCCAGTTTGTCTACGAAATCCATCAAGAAGACCGAATTGCCCGATCGAGACCTACACAATACCCGGGTGGAACGTTGTATTGAGGATTGGCTCAAACAGCAACCATCCTTTGTATTTATCGATAAAGGACGTAATTCCGATGAAAAAAGCTGCATTGTCATTGAAAATGGCGTTTTTTATGGAATGGGATATATAGATCAATACGGCCAGTACAACGAGTTTGAAGATATAAAAGGACAAGTTAAAAAATATCAGAGCAATCACTACATGATGGAATTGGTCAAAATGGCAGCAGAAAGACATCCCGCTAAAGTACATTTCTTAACAAAATCAAAGATTTTACCTGACGTTGCGGCAGAGCCCACTTTCTCTTACGAGAAATTGGCCCCGAATAGTCTTTTTAATTTCTATTAACAGCATATTTTCAATTTATATTTTAGGAATTTTTTCCGTTTAGTCATTTCAATCTCAGTAATCTGTTAAAGAAATGTGAAATCGCAAATCGCGCGCGATTTTGGTCCAATAGTTGAAATATTCTTTGTGTAGAATATTAAAAAAGACTTTTCATAATTTAGGTTAATAATTGGTTAGTTAAAAACCTGGGGCTCCCAACCTCAGGTTTTCTTTTTTTTATATTTCCGAACAAGAATTTTAGGTGAAGTATTCCTTTTATTTTGATTATTCAAAATAAATCAGTGTTTTTTTTTATTTGAAGTGTATGTTTCAATTTATTGGTTTTCAATTGATTAATATTTGTCCCCCTTTTGTCCCCCTAAGTTTTTTCTCTCTATAGTTAGTTTAAGTTACTTTAGTGTCAGCGTACTGTAATAGCGGAATTAGTAAAACAAAGATGGGGCGTTTTCTAAAAGTAGCTGCGGTATATCTTATCCATATCTTTATATATAAAAAGGGCCAAAGGCCCTTTTTTTTATTCCTAATTCAGATTCACTTATTTTAACCCAAAGATACCTTGACCTAGATTTTGATATAGATATTTTTCTTTCGTAAATAATAGGCGATCAACCAATTCAAAGCGACAAATAGCAATGCAAATAGGGCGGAGGATAATTGTTGATTATGCCAACCATCAAACAGGAAATGATAGCTAAAGTTCCAAAGGTTTTGATGTTTATCCCCAATGAGAATAAATGAACAAATCGTAGAGATTAGTCCGCTAAGACAATAGATAAATAGTGTATTCCTGCCGAAGTCGTCAAAGACAGTATAAAATATCCCTCTGATGTTTTGAAATTCGATGAGATAGATTAATATACCAAGAAAAGAGATGGCAATACCCGTTGTGAATACGCAGTAACTGCTGGTCCAGATTTTCTTATTAATAGGAAAAGCAAATGACCATAGATAGCCTACTAAAATAAAGACCAAGCCTACGACAAATAGGTTCATTAGCTCCCTTTTGCCGGTCAGTTTTTGAATAATGTATTTTCCTGTGATATACCCGAATATCGTTTGACTGATGGCCGGAAATACGCTCCAGATATCCTCTGGATCAAATGCTGTTCCTTCGCCGTGATAGAGGTGGGATGCACCAAAGACCCGGATATCCAGTGTCGTTCCAAACCAACCTTCCAGACTGTAAGGATCTGCAGGATTACCGTAATAGCAAATTAGCCAATAGAGGAGTAGAAGGAAGATACTAATAACTGCAGCACCTTTAGCCCTAAAATAGTATAGTATCATTGCCGTGCTGAAATAGCAGATTGCAATACGCTGCAGCACCCCAAAATACCTGTACTTGGCAAAGGGAATCCACTCGAGCTGGTGAAGACTATTCCATTCCGCAAAGGGGAAAATATTTAAAAATAGACCAAGTAGAAAAAGGATGATTGTTCTCTTGAGAATTTTATTCCAATATAGTGTGGGGGCTAACTGGTCGCTGTTTTTTAAAGAAAATGCCATAGCGTTTCCGACAGCAAATAGGAAAAATGGAAATATAAGATCTGTAAACGTACATCCATGCCAGATGGAATGTTCAAGTGGAGGAAACACATGATGATAGTTGCCAGGATTATTGACGAGAATCATAGCCGCGAGTGTAAACCCACGGAAAATATCAAGTGATTTAAAACGAGTCATAATAAAGTGTATTGGTAAAAAAGGCTGTTCAAGGATACTCCTTTGAACAGCCTATGCTTGGTCTAATTAATAGCCTGGATTTTGAGTCAGGCTCGGGTTTGCCTGCAGTTCCAATAATGGTATTGGAAGGAGCAGGCTATTTTGGTTAAAATTATACTTAATCAACGTAGGGCTACTCTGCTTGCCGTTATCGCATGTAAATTTGATTTCATTTAATTTATTCATCACATCTACTGTGACACCATAACGGTTTAAATCATCCCACCGTTGCCCTTCGAAAGCTAGTTCTAATCGGCGCTCGTTGAGAATGATGGCCTTTAGGGCACTGGAGCTGATACCGGATAAATCGGCGAGCCCTGCGCGATGACGGATGACATTAAGGGTATTTATTGCCCCTGAAGTATTTCCCAGTGCGTTTTGAGCTTCTGCTTTGAGCAGAATGATGTCCGCAAGTCGTAAAAGGTAAAAATGATCGCCACTTTGGAAGCTGTTGGCATGTTTTTGCTTTACGTTAAATGGGATTTCTGTCGCAGCATCTCCGCAGGGATTCCAAAATTCATCCGCCCAAGGAACTGAATAGAACCAAATGTTGGCGTTCTTTCGTTCGGTGTCGCCAGCATTGTCATAAGCTTCGACAAGATCTTTCGATGGTGTTCCATATCGGCGCCATTCGTTTTCGTTGATTTTGCCATTTTCATCAAGATCCGGGAAAAAGAATGCGCCACCCCAGCAGCTTAGATTGGGACTGCCGGCGATGTAGGGAATCTCAATGATAGATTCACTATTATAGTTGTGTTTGCCGTCAAAAAGATCCGCATAGTTTTGAAGGAGCTGGTAACCACCTTTTCCAGCGATCACTGCATCGGCGTATTGCAATACCTTATTGTAATCTCGATCAGGGCGTTGTGCCCATATCTTGGTCAGTAAGGCATTTGCCGCACCTTTAGTAGCTCTAACCTTGTCGATGGAGGGTTGCCCAAATCCATCAGGGAGATTGTTTGCAGCAACTTGCAGATCCGAATCGATAAAATCATAAACCTCGGCTACAGTTGATCGCTTGATGCGTAATACTTCTGCATCTGTACTGTTGGAGTGTTTTTCCAAGGGCACACCACCATAAAGCTTGACCAATTGATAATAATGGAAGGCCCTTAAAAATGAAGCTTCTCCAAGAATTTGTTTGCGTCTTTCATCCGAAAAAGTAGGATCTGTGACCTTATCAACGTTGTCAATAACGATATTGCATTTTGAGATTGCTCCATACAGTTCTTCCCAGTCCCTGCGTACCATTTCATTGGTATTGGTGATGTTATTATAGTCAATTTGTGCAAAATCTATTTCGCCACCACCGGCAGCATGGGCATTATCAGAGCGAATATCTGTTTGCAGAATCATTTCCCATTGATAATAATTGGCATTGCTCCCTGGACGAGTGCCATTGCCTATAAAAGAATTATAGGCTCCGTTTAATGCTTTCTCAATATTGTCTCCTGTGAGATAGGCATTTTCGCTCGTTACCGTGGAGGTAGGCTGAAGATCTAAAAACTTTTTGCAGGAATTTAGAGTAAGCGATGTCAATAAGGCTATGGCCAATGAAGTATATCTAGTTGATTTCATTTTTTGTAAGCTAAAAGGTTAAAAAGTTAGGTTTAAACCAACAATAAAGGTGCGTGCCTGCGGCGAAGTACCAAAATCGATACCGGGCGCCATATTGGAGCTCACGGTTTGCTGATTAGTTCCCCCATACATGCTTACCTCAGGATCCAAACCTGAGTATTTGGTGAATGTTAACAGATTCTCGCCCGTCACATAAAAACGGACCTTATTGAGCTTCCATCTTTCAAGCACTTGTTTAGGTAGCGTGTAGGCCAGGGTCATCGATTTTACCCTGAGGTAAGAACCTTTCTCTACAAAACGGGAGGAAATTTGTGAATTGTAGTTGTCATCTGTATTGTTTAGATCCGGACGTGGCATAGTACTGTTGTTGTTATCAACAGTCCATCTGTTTAACACGGCAACACTTTGGTTTCTCGGTTCCCACATACCTTCTGTATAAATACGCGTCGCATTAAGGATATCATTTCCCTGTACCCCCTGTAAGAAAAAGGAAAAGTTGAAGTTCTTATAGCTGAAATCATTGGTCATGCCATAAGAGAATTTTGGTGTAGCATTCCCGATGATAGCCATATCACTCGTTTGAAGACCTGCTTCCGGATCAGCCATCTGATAGATCATATCTCCGGTCTCTGGATTGACGCCTTTTGCGATATAGCCCCAGAAGGACCCCAATGCAACGCCTTCTTTTGCAATCGTACTATTACCCCGACCATCGATATTTCCGTCATAATAGGTTCCGCCATCAATATTCAGGACTTTATTGCGATTGAGCCCAAAGGTCACAGTTGTATTCCATTTGAAATCGTGAACGAAATTTCGGCTACTCAATTCGAATTCAAAACCTCTATTTTGTAGGTCGCCTAAGTTTTTCAGCGCAGTTCTATAGCCCGAACTGTACGGAACCCTTGAGCTGAGAAGTAGGCCTACAGTCCTTTTTGCATAATAATCTGCACCAAATATCAATCTCGAATTAAAGAAACTGGCATCCACACCAATATCGGTCTGATTTGTTGTTTCCCATTTTAAATTGGGATTGTCCAGGGTAGCAGGCGTATAACCGGGTACAACTTGGTCGCCGATGTTATATGATCCTGTCACGTCGACTAAACCGAGATAGGAAAAGGCCGGAATTTGGCTATTTCCAACTTTACCCCAACTCGCACGGATTTTCAAATCGTTTACGGTGTTTTTCAGCGAACTGAAGAAATCTTCATTGGATAAACGCCAACCGGCAGAGAAAGAAGGGAAGTAGCCCCAGCGGTTATTTGGGCCAAATACAGATGATGCGTCAGCCCGCAGATTTGCTGTAAATAGGTACTTGTCGTTATAATCATAACCAATTTTTGCGATGCCAGATACAGTGGATACAGCGGCGTCTACTGCCGTAGGCATCGCTGTGATCATCGAACCACCATTGACCGTGTGGATTGCTGGATTAGCAAAATTTTGCGTAGCAATATTTGAGGTTGTTGTTTGTGTTTTCGTTGTAATATAGCCTAATAAGCCTGTAAAGTGGTGCTTGTCACTAAAGGTTCTATTATAGTTTAATGTATTTTCGGACATCCAATACTGATTGTCCTGCTGCTGGAGCGTTGCCATACCCTTATATTTTCGACCTTCCGTTGTACGAAAAGGATCTACGAAACTGCGGTACTGGTTGTTAAATTTCTCATACCCAAACAGCGATTTGAATTTTAATCCAGGTAGGATATTGGCTTCCACAAAGGCATTTCCTGTAAATCTGTTGTTGATATAGCTGTGCTCGTTGCCTGTTGCCAATGCAACGGGGTTGTCAAGATCTGTATAGAATGGATCTACTGTGAAAGCACCTTTGTCGCCATATATTCCGATTACTGGAGAGCCCAGATAAGCATTCATGATGACTCCATTTCGGGAGTTCTCGGTAATATCCACGTCGTACCAACGGTTGTACGATAAGCTGGTCCCCACCTTAAAGATTTTATTGATCTGATGATCCAAATTAACCTTGAAATTGACCTTGTTTACTGTATTTGTGATGACCGTACCATTATCTTTTTGATAAGATCCCGAGATGTAAAACCCTGTCTTTTCATCTCCACCGCGTACTGAAGCCTGGTATTTTTGGCTGTGACCGGTGCGGAATAGCTGATCTGGCCAGTTTGTATCAGCGGTATATTTCGACCAATCCAAGGCTTCTCCCATCTCAGTCATTAATTCTCTATATTGTGCCGCATTTAGAACACTAGGCTTTTTTCTGATGCCTGAAAATCCTTGATAGGTTTCGAAATTTACCTGTGTCTTACCGTTTGTTCCTCTTTTGGTTGTAATCAATACAACGCCATTTGCGCCAGAAGATCCATAGACAGCGGCTGAAGCAGCATCCTTTAATACAGAAATGCTTTGAATATCGGATGGATTGAGCTCCGATATGTTTTCAGTAGGAACACCATCTACAATGTATAATGGATTGCTACCTGCAGTAATTGTTGAAGTTCCGCGAACGCGAATAGAGAAGCCAGCTTGAGGTTGTCCGGAAGATTTTACAATTTCCACCCCCGCCATTTTGCCCTCCATAGCACTCGCTAATTGGGTCACAGGGCGATCTTCAATATCTTTTGTACTCATGGTTGCAATGGCTCCCGTGATGTCTTTTTTCTTCTGTGTTCCAAAACCGACCACAACGATCTGTTCCAGTTGGTTGTTGGCAGTTTTTAGCTGTATATTGAGGTAACTATTGGAACCTACCGTACTACTGATAGTCTCATAACCTATTGAACTAAAGCTGAGTTGATGGGTAGTAGTCGCTTCAATAGAAAACTCACCTTTACTGTCTGTTTCCGTTTGTTTACCTGTTGTTGTATTGCGGATGGTGACCCCTGTTAATGCTTTACCGTCGCCATCGGTAACGCGCCCTTTGACAAGCTGTTGTATATTGATCGTGTTTCTTAAAGGTATGTCATCTATTTTCCTTTTTAGGACAATGGTGTTATTGACAATTTTGTATGAATACGACAGTTCTTTCAGGTTGTCATCCAGAATTTCAACAATAGAACCATCTTTATGGTTTATGCGGATTTTTTGGTTATCATTAATCTGTGAGTTATCGTACAGAAACACATAAGAACTCTGACGCTCGATTTCTTTAGCAAACTTTGCCAAAGTGTATTCCTTGTCTTGTAACTTGATTTTAGATTGGTTTACATTCGCCATCGCCAAATTATTTGCATGGGAAACGCATTGGATAGCAAGTAAAGCAGCAAATAGTTTTGCCTTTTTACCAGCCCCTTGGATGGTTTTAAGTTTGTGCATAATTAGTTGGTTAAGTTTGTTTTATGTTAGATAATTTAGAGTTCAACTTCAATTTTATTGTTTTCCAATCGGCATTTTATATCCAGAAAGTTGAGTGTCTCAACCAGTTGCTGGGCAGTTGAATTGCGTTTTATCTTACCTGTCAGTTCACGCTTTTCATTTGTTCCTTTATACACGATATCCACATTATACCAGCGTTTTATGGCGGCAAGCGCATCTTTAATGGGTGTCGATTCGAAATAGAAAAAACCATTTTTCCAGGCCATTGCTTCTTCGATATTGGCTTCTGCTACGATAAGATTCCCGCCAGTGGTAAATGCTGCTTGACCAGGTTTCAGCATTTTTGACTTACCGAATTGCGAGACTTGTACTGAACCGGCTATAAGTGTGGTTTTATTGTTTTCATTTGGATAAGAGCGTACATTAAAATGGGTTCCGAATACACGAATGGTCTGTTCATTGGATCGCACATAGAAGGGGCGCTTGCTATCGTGGCTGACCTCAAAATAGCCCTCCCCAGATAATTTTACTTCCCGGCTATTCGACGCAAAAGATTCAGGAAACGTCAGCACGGATCCAGCATTTAGCCACACCTTACTGCCATCGGCCAAAATGATCGTATACTCTGTTCCAATCGGGGTTTCAATGGTATTGGTACGGCTTGTAGCAGTTTTCCTACTGGCTGTAAATTGATATTGCACGGTTCCGGAAGCAGTCGTAATTACTTTCACCTGTTCATCCTGATGGAGAACGCGCTGTTGCTGGGCAGAAAGATCAATTTTGGTTCCATCGGCTAAAGTTAATACGGCCGCCTTAATGCCCGGGTGAACCTGTTGTTGCATCTTCACGGCTACCCGCTGGCTATCTCCAGATGTTCTTTTAACAAGGTAAAGGGGTAATATAAACAACAGTGCCAAAGCAGCAGCTATTCCACCCAACTTCACCCGTTGCGGAATTCGCCTGATTTTTGACGCTTGGATTTCCTGCTTTATATTGGAAAATAACAGCTCTTTGAGTTGTTGTTCATCGGTTGCCAGCCCCTCAGGAATAGGGAGAGGTTCGCCATTACTTGTTTCATACCACTCTTGCAATTCGGCTTCCTCTTCAGGGGTACATGTGCCTTGAAGCCATTTGTAAGCCAATTGCTTTATCCGGAATTGATTATGATCAACCATATTTAGGGGTTATTTATATATAGAGTCCCTAGATTGGGTTGATACCCTGACAAGAAGAGAAAAAAAATCACAAAGTAATCAGAAAGCGCTGAATACCAGCGCGTATTTTTTTTAAGGCACGGCTTAATTGGGTTTCGACCGTTTTCACAGAGATGTTCATGTGCTCAGCGATCTGTTTATAAGTGAGTCCTTCTTCGCGGGATAATTTGAAAACAAGCTGGCATTTTTCGGGCAGTTCCGAAACAAGCTGATCCAGCCGAACTCGAAGTTCTTCAAACTGAAGCCAATCTTCCGTCGAGTTATCGAAATCGGCCCATTCCGTATCGTGTTTAAAAGCTTCCTGCTTGTATTGTTGCGCCAGATATTTAAAGACTTTGTATTTAACGGCCACAGCGAGGTAGGAGGCGAGATTGCTTTCAATTTGGAGTTGATGGCGTCTCAGCCAAAGCGAAGTAAAGATGTTTTGTACGATTTCTTGCGCGTCTTCCAGCGAATTTGTTTTGCGCGCAGCCTGGTAATAAAGCTTTTTCCAATAGCGATCATACAAAGCTTCGAAAGCTAAGCTATCGTCTTGTTGAACCAATACAATCAACTCTTCATCTGAATGGCCTCCAAAATCTTTCATGCAAGACAATAATTTGTTTTTCTACGGTTAACGACGTGTAATGCGAATCGCGCTATAAATGTAGGGACTAAATTAGCAATAATGCAACTTTAATCTGTAAAAGCTGGTTTTGAACAGCTAAATACCTATTTTACAAAGACCAAGGGGAGGGCAAATAGGCAAAAAAAAAGAGTATCTGTTGATTCAGGTACTCTTTTTTTACGGGTACTTCTTAGAAGTTTGGTTTCAACAAGTATTTGTCGTAGAATCGGAAAATATGATCCGCAGCCTCTTCGGCAGTATCGACAATACGGTATAGTTTCAAATCTTCTTCGCTGATATATTTGTTAGGAATCATTGTATTCTGAACCCAGTCCATCAACCCTTTCCAATATTCAGAGCCAACCAACACGATCGGAAAACGTGCAATTTTGCCGGTTTGAATCAATGTGATTGCTTCAAAAAGCTCATCCATGGTTCCAAAGCCTCCTGGCATAACAATATAACCCTGAGAATACTTCATGAACATCACTTTTCTGACGAAAAAGTACTTGAATTCAAGTAGTTTGTCGCGATCAATATATTTGTTGTGAAACTGCTCAAATGGTAATTCGATATTTAGACCAACAGACTTTCCTCCGGATTCATAAGCACCTTTATTGGCTGCTTCCATAATTCCAGGTCCACCGCCCGAGATAATACCATAACCGCGTTCTGTCAATAAACTGGCAATATCGACCGCCATTTGATAATATTTGTGTTCACGTGGCGTACGTGCTGATCCAAATATCGATACACAGGGACCAATTTTTGCCAATTTCTCAAATCCGTCCACAAACTCTGACATCACTTTAAAAATCTGCCATGAGTCCTTAACTTTAATTTCCTGCCATGTTTTGTTTTCAAATGCGCGGATAATTTTATCTTCTTTTGTAATGTCCATATATAACGTTATACATTTAATTCTAAATTCCAATTTTTCAAAAAGGAATACAATATAGCTATTTTTTTAATAGTAGCTACTTTTTCTGATTATTCTTACATTTGCATTATGAATTTTTCTTCTAAACTTCTTGAGAATGCCGTCGCTGAATTTGGAAAACTACCAGGCGTAGGGCAAAAGACAGCATTACGACTGGTTTTGCATCTGCTGAAGCAATCCGATGCGGATGTAGCCCGTTTTACAGCCGCTATTGATCGCTTGAAAGAAGATATTCAGTATTGCCAGGAATGTTTCAATATTTCGGATCACAGTATATGTGAGATATGTGCCTCCTTTAAACGTGATAAAAGCTTGATTTGTGTTGTGGAAGATACACGTGATGTGATGGCCATTGAAAATACAAATTCCTATCAAGGTGTATATCATGTATTGGGTGGGTTAATTTCGCCAATGGACGGTATTGGTCCTGCGGATCTAAAAATTGAGGGATTACTCAATCGAATTCAAAGAGGTGAGGTGGAAGAAGTTATTCTGGCACTTTCAGCAACAATGGAAGGGGATACCACCATTTTTTATTTATATCGCAAATTGCGTGAGTTTGATGTTAAAATTACAACCATTGCCCGCGGTATAGCCTTTGGTGGTGAATTGGAATATGTGGATGAACTGACCTTAGGACGGTCCATTGCGACACGGGTGCCTTACGAGCGCAATGTTGGTTAATTGTATTTCAGATAGATTTGTTTCACACCCTCGTGTATCTTTCTTCCTTTGTCAATCTGTTGTTGTCGCCATAGGCTGTCGGTGATCATATGATTTGCTTTTTTATTTTTTAAGATATTCACATAAGCGATTTTACCGAGTACCGTTTTCCTTAAACCAAGTAATGAACACGAATAGTCTCCCAATAGATAATGATTGTAGTAGAGATGAATTTCACGCATAAGCTTTCGTCCCCATTTGTTTGTGGGGTAGGCTGCTTTAATGGGCTCTTCCATGAGCGCTTTTGCTAAGGCTAAACTATCCTGATCTCCTGATTGTTGGGTCATCGTCCAATAATACAACGCTTCAATAGCTTGCTCCTCGGTGTCGGGTAGCAATTGCGTGGGAATGCCCAGCAATGTCCCGATAAATTTCCAAACATGGAATAAACCATCAACCTCGCTTTTCAATATATTGAATTTCATGCGTTTTAGCCCTGTTAGATAAACAAGAGAGAATCCGAGGTTGGTCGCAAGCATATCCCAAGTGTTTAAAGGGATGCCCCATTTTTCTGTTTGCCACTGACCGTGCTTTAGAATATTTAACCGAGCATACGAATGGATACATCGGGTAAGTAGGATGGCCTCAATGCCGATATTACCCTTTTTCAGTGCATTGTTACCTGTGACGTCAACCCAAAAGGTGACCGTTTCGGTGAGCCTTTTGACAGCACCTTTTTTTAACGCACCTGTAAAAATTAGGGGTTTATTGATGGCACTGGATTCATAGCCCCCCATGAGGACATAGTCCCGTAATACGACAAGTCCTGATAAGCCCGAACGTTGGCTGACGCCAATGCCTTGCTCTATTTTATCCCAATCTAACCAAGAGGGACTGAGATCCAATGTCTGTAGAAAATTCTGCAATATGGGTTCGTATGCTGCATCAATAGGCTTTCCTGCAAGTGCATCTTTAAGCAGTTGTTGACCTTGAGGGAAACCAATTTTTAGGTGGAGCTGTTCGACAAGCTGGTCGCAGCTATTGTCAAATTGATCGAGTAAAGGTACAAATTGATCGGCAGCAGCGATCGAAGGTTTAGTCGGCAATTTGCGAAGCAATTCCACGCCAAGACCTCTCGACCAATAGAAAGAAAATGAACTTGTATTAACTTGATAACGCTCGGGTATTCGCCTCTCTTTTATTGAGTTGTCCAAGATATATAACCTCCTGTTAATGTGATTGTATTGTTCGATTTATTGAATTTAAAGTCTATATAATCCGTTTGACAAGATAAAAGATCACTGCAGCAAAATTGACGGTCAATTTTAAAATGAAGTCTAAAAGAGCCGCCTGTCTGATCAGCAAAAAAAGTTAGCCTGCTGACGCTAAAGTCACTTAAATGCGGGCCGCCATCTTTATCTTCCAATTGATCGATAACGTAATCATTGATTTCTTTCTGATGTTTGTCGACGAATGGTAGGAGCTCTTGATCGGTGAACGGTATGATTAAACTATCTTTTTCTATCGCTATTCTGATGCTAATTTCTGCCATTTTATTATAGTGTGCTAATAAAGATCTCTCCAGTTTGGGATATATAGATTGAAAATTGCTTCTGTTTCCTTTCGGGTCTTATCCGCAAATTTACAGAAAGCCTTTAGAATAATTAGATTGATGTGTTCTTTTTTAAAATCAATGAGTCGATTTGAAAATTGAAATCCACCTTCAACGATTCTAAAATCACTTTTGGGTAGTTTACGGATGGTCACTGTTGCCACATCATATATATCCAATTGCTCCTCCCAGTAAGCAATTTGCTTGACGACTTCATGGTAGAGTAATTCCTGGCACCATTTGTACAGTAAGTTCAAGGTATTTGTGTTCTTCTTTTGATATACACATATGCTCGTTGCTGTCAATTCAACAGTTGGTAGCATTGCGTACGGATAAATCTTGACCAAATAAGGTTTTCCAAATAGGTAGTAGGGATCTTCCAGATAGGAATAGGATGAATCTTCCGATTTATTTTCTGGAGGATTTAGCTTAATGTACTCTTTGAGGAAAGCAACATCGCAATGCGCCGGAGCGTATACACGATAGGGTGATGAACTACCTAGAATCTTGATGTAATCTTTATTCCAAAGTACTATTTCGTAAAATATACTCCCTATTTCAATTTGCATGTTTCGATCTTAAGTTGGAAATGAGGCATAGGCATTCGACCTAAATCAGACCCTATAAACTATTTCAAAGTAACGTTTTTTTGATATTAATCAATAATGATAATCGTAACAATTTCTGTCAATAATTGCGGGCAAGCTTAAGGGCTTCGTTAGAAAGAATTATAGCCTATTAGTAATCAACTTCGGACTGTAAGCAGTATGTCTGTACGATGAAGCCATGGTAGTTGCACATAAAAAAGGTGGACTCAACGTGGACTTACTGTGGACTCACTGTGTTTACAGTACGAAGCTGGTCATAAGTTGGAAGTAATTTTTAGTATTGTTACTAGCTCTCACTAGCTTTTGTTTTTTGTTTTAATATTTAGATACTATCTTTGGAATACCGTTTATGTATCAACCCAACGACCATTTTCCAATACTAGATCTGCAAAAATTCCAGGAAGGGATTATTGCGGATTGTGACCTGCTTTTTCACGAACTTATTGGTCCCCGGGAAATTAATGAACCGCATAAACATGATTTTTTTATTCTCTTATTATTTGAAGAGTCCGTAGGTACGCATACCATAGACTTCGATCACTTTACGCTTGGATGTAATCAATTACATCTCGTTTTTCCAGGTCAGGTACATCAGTGGAAGATGGACGACTCGACCCATGCATTGCAGCTCATGATCAGCAGACGTTGGTTCGAAAGCTTATTACCTGCATTACGATTTCCTATTTCTTATTATCTAAAGCATTTGGTCATTGATCTTTCAGCGATCCACTTTCAGTCGCTATTGGCAGAATTTAAAGCAATTGCAGCTGATCTAGCGGACGACCATATCCTATGGGAATTGATTTACGCGCGGGTTAAAGTAATTGCCCTTCTGATTAGCAAGATCGTTCAGGATAATTATCATGATTATGAACAACATCAGGATAATCCGATTGTGGCAAAATTTGTTCAGCTTATCGATGAATGGTATAAAAGTGAAAAATCCGTTGCTTTTTATGCCGAGAAGCTAAATATATCCGCAAACTATCTGAATGTGTTAAGTAATCGGGTGTTACACAAGTCAGCTTCATTTTTGATTCAGGAACGCGTGTTATTGGAAGCAAAGCGCTTGCTTAAAATTTCGGATAAAACGATCAAAGCTATTGTCTTTGATCTGGGATTTTACGATAATGCAAGCTTCAGCAAGTTTTTTAAATGCCATACAAATATGACACCAAGTCAGTTTAAAGCGCAGCCATAATTTCTACACAAGCTGTGATAATTCATACAAGGATCATTGTCCCAAATCACTTAGCTTTGGTGAAAATGATTTAAGCATGAATGAAATCAATCAAAATCAAGATACTTATTTGTTGAGGAACGTATTGCTAGAAACAGGCTTTCTTTATGAGAAGGAAGAAATTGTTGCTACGAAAACGGCATTATTTGATATTCAAATCGAGGCAAATAAAATAAAAAATATAGAGCCAGCGCAATCGGGGATTGACGGAAAAGGCTTCGACATGAAAGGTAAATTGGCCTTACCGCCATTCCGTGACATGCACATTCATTTGGATAAAACTTTATACGGCCTGCCCTGGAAGGCGGTATTTCCAAAAAACAGGACTGTAAAAGATATGATTGCCAAGGAACAGGTGATTATTCCTGAATTGTTGAAAACCTCTGTCGAACGGGCCGAAAAATTGATTGCGCTATTGCAGGGCTACGGAACAAATTTTGCGCGCGCACATTTTAATGTAGACCCAACATCGGGGACGAAGTCATTGGAACATCTGTTACAGGCACTGGAACATTTAAAGTATTCCTTTGCTGCAGAACTGGTCGCATTCCCCCAACACGGTCTATTCTATACAGAATCCGCGAAGTTAATGGAGGAAGTTGCAAAATGGGAACAGGTGGATTTTATCGGTGGTTTGGATCCCTTTAGTATTGACGGCAGTATCGAGAAACCGATGGACTTGACGGTTCGACTTGCATTGGACAATAACAAGGGAATCGATATCCACTTGCATGAAGGTGGAGAATCAGGTGTTAAAACTATGGAATATTTGATTGATAAAGCATTGGAAAACCCCGCATTACAGGGACGCACATTTATCAGTCATGCTTTCGCCTTAGGCTACCTGCCGAAAAAAGACTTAGAACACATAGCCGAACGACTGGCAGAAGCGAAAGTCGGTATATGCAGTTCGGTTCCTTTCCGCAATATGTTGATGCCATTTCGGGAACTGAAAAAGGCGGGAGTGGAAGTTTTTGTGGGGAACGACAATGTTCAGGATCATTGGGGTACTTTTGGTAGTGGTAATATGCTTCAGAAAGCCAATCTAGCCGCGCAATTATATGGTTATGAAACTGAATTCGAGCTATCTCGTTGCCTTTGTTATGCGACCAATGGCAAAATCCCGCTTGATGACCACGGGAATTCGGTATGGCCGAAAGTAGGAGATGATGCTAGCCTTCTTTTTGTCGACGCGAGTTGTTCAGCAGAAGCAGTTTCTCGGATCTCGACCGTCCATGGGCTTATTCATCAGGGAAATCTCGTCAAATGGAACAATAGTTCACAAGCTTGATTAAAATAGCACATAATAAGAACATTTGACATGCCAATTTATCGTCTGGGGAATTGGCATGCTCATTTTTTAGGAGGGATTACGGTTAATGTAGGAAAGTCGTCTTGCAGTAGTCTATTTTATAAGAACCTTGCTCATGGACCAATTGAACCTCGTTTTTGGTTCGGATATTATCGCCGTAATCAATAAATACGATAAACTTGCTCGCCGTTATTTTGTCGATTTTAACATCCTTGATATCCAATGCGTCGTCATTACCTCTTCCAAATAACCAGGTTTCCGCTGTATATAAGTGATAGATTTTTTCCCATTTAGCTTTGTAAGCTGCTTCAGCTTTGGGCAGTTCTTCATCTGTGAGGTTAGATGGCCCGTAAATTTCATTGGCATCTTTTAAGAACGCCTGAAAGCGTTTGGTACATAAGGCATCTTCTTTGTCCAGATAGTAACAATATTTGCCGGATGCAGAACTTTTACATTTAAAAATCTCTTTTAACCAATCTTCCGCTTGCTGATGCTGAGCAATTGTCGTGTTTTGCTTCGCTGTGCCTGTGCCGTCGTTGATTAAAACCTGCTTTGCAGGATGTTCCACTGCAGTGCTTTTATGGTTTTTCGTTGGATTTATACAGCTCGCTAGCATGTAAAACAGCAGTATTGTTGCATACAAACTTTTCATCTTTTGATATCGTCTTTTATTTGGGTGTAAAATTAGGATATAAATCCCATAACACGATCACGGATTACCGCTATATTTCTACAGCATATTTACCAAAAAATCCTATTTCCCATTCTTGTTGAAATAAAGCAAAGCTCTGTGTGCCGATCGTGTGGCGTATAAACGCAATACATCTGCGTAGTTAAGAGTCCCTTGTTTCTTTCTGATGCTAATTATTTATTTTTAATTGCTGTATAACAGCATTTTATGTTTTCTCTATATTTTTTTTACTTCTTTTTTTTTCTACGCAAATTCCCTGCGCATTAACCCAACGATATTTGTAATGTCAACAATGACAAACGTTCTTTGATGAAATTATAGCGAATAGCTTTAAGATATATACTTCTTGATGAAGTATTAAAGAAGCCTTTCTTCTTCAGTGGCATCCTGGTCACCTGTTTCAGTATAGCAGGTTAGTATTGTTCTCTATGAGAATCAATATACTGATAAAACGAGAAGTTGAAAGGAAAGTGCTCGTGTTAGAGGTTCGAGTCCTCTCCCGTAAAAAGGTAGCTCAAGGGTAGAGCAGAGCAGATAGTTGTGGGTCGTAGGTTCGATTCCTACTCCTGAGCAATCAGGATAGTTCAGTCTGGGTAGAACAACAGCTCAATCGTGTGGGTTCGAATCCCACTTCCATTTTCGGATGGAATAGCATAAGGGTATTGCACCGAACTGTCCATTCGGACATTCAAAGTTAAGACCTTCTTTAAAAAGGTCATTTGGTAGAAGCTTGCTATCTTTTTATCCTGCTTATGCGCTGTTTTCATGCGACTTATGCAATTGATTGATGGCCTGAGATTCCTAAGATGTGGTATTTGAATTTATACTAAAAAGTCGTGACCAATAAGATGGGGTATTTGTTCACCGACTTTTGATTTTAAAAGCGGGTACTTGGGCTTTTGAATCCCGCTTGAGGTCAAGGGATAAAAAATAGCAGGTTTTATAATAGCAATAATGAAAATTTAAGAGAATATACAAATGAAAAGAGTACAGATAACTACAGCAGAAATCGGATTGGTTATTAAAAACAATATGGTGGTCCGTGTTTTAAAATCCGGTAACTATTGGTTGGGATTTGGTGAAAAACTGGAGAAATATACAACTACTCATCCATTTCCTTCCGATCGTAATATCGATGTGCTTTTGCAGTTGGCAGGTTTTAGTGAATTGGTCGACATCGTTGAGGTGGGCGATACGGAGATTTGTCTTGTTTTTTTGAATAATAATTTCGAAAAGACGTTAGCCTCCGGCAGACATGTTTTTTGGAAGGAATTGCGTGAACGCAGATTTCAACTGGAAGACATTGCGGAGATTGAGGTTCCGGCATCTTTAAATCGTCAGTTGTTGGAGAAACAGAGTTTGAGCTATTATGTACGTCAGTATAAAATTGAACCAAATGAGAAAGCCCTGCTTTTTGTAGACGGTGTGTTTGTGGATATCTTGAAGTCGGGAACGTATTATTGGTGGAAGAATGCAAAAACCATAGCGATTTCAAAAGCTGATATGCGGGTTTTGACCTTGGAGGTGGTAGGACAGGAGATCTTGTCTAAAGATAAAGCACAGATCAGAATCAATTTCACGCTGCAATATCAGATTGTGGATATTGTCAAAGCACTATTGAATAATAAAGACCACGAGAAGCAATTGTATTCGTTGATGCAGTTGACCCTACGGTCCTATATCGGGCAGATGACGTTAGACGAGCTGATGGAGCGGAAGACTGAAATACAAGGCTATATCTTAGAAAATACATTACAACAGGTTGCGAGCATGGGACTAACACTGTTGACCTGCGGTGTTAAAGATGTTATTTTACCAGGGGATGTGCGGGACATCATGAACCAGGTGTTGATTGCAGAGAAGAGGGCGCAGGCAAATAGCATCATGCGTCGCGAAGAGACCGCTTCGACACGGAGTTTGTTGAATACGGCGAAACTGATGGAAGAAAACAGTATGTTGTTTAAGTTGAAGGAAATGGAATATGTCGAAAAGATCGCAGAAAAGATCAATACGATTTCGGTTTCCGGAAATGGACAGATTGTTGACCAACTCAAACAATTGTTTGTGAAATAAAAGATTATTAAATTGAAAGAGGTGCAGGTAGCAACGTAAAGAGCTGTTGTTACCTGCTTTGGAGGAGTTGTAAAGCTACTCTATAAATTAGAAAGTAAGAAAATGGAAAATAAGAGAATAAACGGCAATGACTTAATTGCTTTGGGATATAAAGAAAATCATAGCTTGGGAGTAGCGCTGAAGATCAACAGTAAAAGACACGGTTTTACGCGGGCAGAAATGCTTGAAAAGTTTAAAGCTGTTTTGGAAAATCCGACCAGCTATTCTGATGATGCTGTTTTCGGAATTTTAGCGAGTGCTCTGCTTGGGCAAGAGGCAATTGACAAGTCATTAATTGTCTTGAACGAAAAGCCGGCGGATTATACCATTTACGGTTCGTCTGAAATTGAAACAGGGGCGAAAGCACAGATGAATATCGCCATGAAATTACCAGTTTCGGTTGCCGGAGCATTGATGCCAGACGCCCATCAAGGATACGGATTGCCGATCGGAGGAGTTCTGGCGACAAATAATGCCGTGATCCCTTATGGTGTTGGTGTCGATATTGGCTGTCGCATGGCTTTGTCCATCTTTGATCTACCGGGTTCATTTGTGGAGCACAATATAATGACGCTGAAAGATATTATTCTACGAAACAGTAAATTTGGGGCTGGTAATGGATACCTGAGACATGAACGCGTAGATCATGCTGTACTGGAAAACAAATTATTCAATGAGAATAGTTTACTTTCCTCCTTGAAGGATAAAGCCTGGACCCAATTGGGCTCTTCCGGTGGGGGGAATCATTTTGTGGAATTTGGTATAGTCGAATTTGAGGAAAGAGATGAGGTTTTAAACATTGATAGCGGCAGTTATTTGGGTTTGTTGACACATTCGGGTTCAAGAGGAATGGGCGCTACCCTAGCAGCACATTATACCAAGCTGGCCAAATCCGTGTGTAAGTTACCTTATCAAGCGGAAAATCTGGCTTATTTGGACCTGGATAGCCATGAGGGACAGGAGTATTGGCTGGCCATGAATCTCGCTGGCGATTATGCGTCAGCCTGCCACGAAGTGATCCATGACAAGATCACGTTGGCTTTAGGAGCTGAATTGTTGGCGAAAGTTGAAAATCACCACAATTTTGCATGGAAGGAAACTTGGAATGGTCAAGATGTTATTGTACACCGAAAGGGTGCGACGCCCGCTGCAAAAGGGGTAATGGGGATTATTCCGGGCTCCATGGCGACACCAGGATTTTTGGTTCGCGGAAAAGGGGAGTCGAATGCTATACAATCGGCATCTCATGGGGCAGGTCGACTGATGAGCCGTACACAAGCGATTAAAACCTTATCTTCCCATGACCTTCATGCGATGCTTAAAGATCAAGGTGTTATGCTGCTTGGAGCAGGGATGGATGAAGCGCCGATGGCCTATAAAGACATCCACACTGTCATGGCTTCACAAAAAGATCTTGTTGATGTCGTGGCAAAATTTTCGCCCAAGATTGTCCGCATGGCAGATGATGGGAGCAGAGAAGACTAATGGCAAGAAAAAGCGGCTCAGATTGATGTTTGAGCCGCTTTCGTATTTAATTTCTTTTGATTACCTGGCCGTCGCCACTTCCTTATAGGTGTATACGTTATAAGGATATAGTTTTTTAGCTAGCGTTTTCGCAATAAAACTGCTGATGAGTAGGGGGGCTAGTAATAAATATCCGGAAGGAACAAGGCTTGCAATAATAAAGATCGCCGTGAAAGGTGCATGTATAGCCGCAGAAAGCATTGCTGCAGCACCAAAAAGGGCAAAATTAATAACCACCAATTGTGTGCCTAGATAATGGTTGCAAAGCTGTGCAAACAAAACGCCTAACAATGCACCTGTAACAATACTGGGGGCAAAAACGCCGCCGTCACCACCAGCACCTAGCGTCAGAGAAGCCACAAAAGGTTTTAAGAGAACAAGCAGGATCAACGGAAGAAAGTAAAGTAAATTGACAGAATCATGCAGACTGCTTTTTAGAACCTCTCCAAGACCATGATAGCTGTCGCCATAGAGTACCGGTAAGAAAAAGATAAATGTTCCAACGGTGATTGCACCCAAGTTGACACGGATAAAATTACTTTTTATGCCTGCAAAATAGGACTTCGCATAAATTACCGTTTTAGTAAAATATAATGCTAAAATCCCGCCAATCAATCCCAAAATAGCGACAAAAGGGATCGCTTGCCATCGCCATGCTTTTACCTCAAATGTAAACAAAGGACTTGCGTCAAGATAATAGACAAATACGGAAGCCAGGGCCATTGAAGTTAGTCCGCTAATGAGCAAGGTCTTGTTATATCTGCGTGCAATTACCTCAAAAGCAAAAAGAAAACCACCCAATGCACTTCCAAACAACAGGGTGACTCCAGCGATTACGCCAGCGCAGATCAACTCGGTTTTGTAAGCCCAAGCTGGATGTAATCGCTTATACGCTTGGTTACCCACCGTGGCTGATGCAACAACTGTAGAAACTTCAACACCGGTTGACCCACCAAAAACTACCGTTAGAAAACCATTGATATAATGTGAAGGAATCTTAAAAAAAGGTAAATGGTCTTTTCTTGTTTCTAGTGTCGTATAAATTTCTTTGATCCCTTTGTTTTTTCTGTTTTGAAAAGCGTATTTCCGTAAGAAGTAAATCGCTGTAATACCTATGCTGGGTAAAACAATAAAAAGTTTGGCATCCCAGGAAGATACACTTTCAAACAATTCTTCCTGTACATAAGCTGTGCTGTGTTTGAGGCTGTATGCCAATACACAACAAACGATACTGACGAGCGCTGAACTTCCAATTAATTTTAGATAGCTATATCGAACAACTTTTTTTCTGTATGTCGTATTGCCTTGCATCATGTTTTTCTTTAAATCGACACAAAGGTAAGGGTTATTTAGTTTAAAATAAACGATAAATACCTTAACACATACGTTTTGTTACGATAAAGACCCTAATGAATGCCTATGTATATATCCACCTTTGCATCGTGTGGGTTTTGGGCTTTTTCGCCATATATTTCGAGGTCTGCGGCATACGTTCTGGGTAAATCCGAACGCCATATCCTTTGCCAAGTTTCATAAACGATGCCATCTTCCAAATTTCCTTCTGCTGTAAAATGTCGGTAATGGTTTTCAGCGATATTAATACCGTCCAAGTCTTCGGGTAGTTCTTCAAGATTGCTGACTTTACAGCCTAATAAAGTCGTATAAGGCAATGTGTGATCTTTCTCATATTCGGTATAGATACAATAGAGTTCGCTGGATATCTTGTTGGGAATACGGCTCAACACATCTTCTTTAAAAAAGCGGGCCCAAAGTTCTGGAATGTCTTTCGCCGCCTGCCCATTTTGGTTGCTTGTACGGATGGCAAGACCTATTATACTGAATGAAGGGATTATTTTATTATTCATTTCGCTTAGTTTTCCCCAAAGTTAGATCGGCCAATGACAACCCTATGTCATGACCAAAGGGCTAATGTTGTTTTTTCCAGATTTTATCTACTTGGGACAGATATTCTGCCAAGGCAGCTGAACCATACCAGGGGTAAAACGAAGCTTCTAAGAGGCCGTTTTTTATCGCTGGATCGTTCTCTAAAATATGCTTTGCCGCATCAGTTGAAGCCATGTTATTTAAGATAAAAAGGCCCCGAAAGTTGTCGTCATTTTTTCCAAATGGGCCAGCAACAATCAATTGCCCATTTTTTACGAGACGATTGATATTTCCATGTGACCTTTGAAACATTCATTAATGAATTGTTTGTCTGTTGTTTTATTCTCGCCAGTTTTGAGGAGGACAAAGATGTAGGATTTCATTCCATAATCATCAGCCCCCAATTTTTTTGCGAGCTCTTGATCGTAATTTGGGTTCAGTCGTGGTCGGTGCAATTCTGCTCGCATAAAAAGACCTGGCTCTTCCCGATTTTCCTTCCACTACAATGTGAAGTCGGTTTGTGGCGACTGGTGTGTACCGAATGTAATTGGGGAAATCATGGGCCTCATTGATAAACGAATAGGTACTATCCTGATAACTTAGCTCAAAATTGACTTCTTTTCCATGGTTTTGTCCGATGACCAGTGCTGTGTATACAACTTTATCCTTTATTTTGGTCAATTTTAGGTATTCACTGACGATCTTTTGCCCATTTTTCAACGTATAGGAAAGTCCCTTTAATTCGTGTTCATTTATACGATGCCATTGTTCGTATTGCTCTTTATTGTCCACCTTCCATGTCCCTTCCAAGAACGATGGAAAAGATACTTGTGAAAAAAGCGGTTGGGCAGCTCCCCAGCAAAAGAGCAGGGTGGCTATTACAATTGTTTTCATATAGGTTTTAAATTTTGAAGGTTAGGGACTTTTAAAGAAAAAGTATGCAGCGAAATCCACGTGCGGCATAATAGGAGATTGCGCCATTATGATAGGTAAAGACTTGGTTGTAACGTCGGTCACAGAATAAGGCACCTCCAAGCTTGCGGATGGCATCTGGTGTTTGTATCCAGCTGGAAGTTTTTAAATCAAATTCACCTAATTGTTGAAGTTGGCGATATTGTTCTTCATTTAGTAGCTCAGTCCCCATTTTCTTAGCTTCTTCCACAGCATTCCCAATAGGCTTGTTTTCTTTCCTTTCATCCATGGCTCTTTGGTCAAAACAGAGGCTTCTTCTTCCTTTGGGACTTTCTTCAGCACAATCCACAAAAGCATACTGTTCTTTGTTTGCATCAATCAGAATAAGGTCGGGTTCGCCAGCGCTCTTTTCCATTTGGAACAAGCTCCACAATTTCTTGGGATTTTCAAGTAATTTATGCGCAACATCATCCCAACTGATCTGTGGATGTCTTTTAGGAAATTTCTGAAACCTTTGTTTTAGTGTTTCAAGTAGCATTGACTGTTCCTGCAGTGTAAGTGAATTTTTCATAACGGTTGTCCTTGTGGTATTAAAATTACGTATTTAAATCAAATGTAATGTAGCTTAATATTACAAATGGATTAAATTCTTTAGTTCAAAATTGAATTAAATTTATATTTTTACGTTCAATTTTTATATAAATATGGCTTCAGGAATATTTGCAATACTAGATGATATTGCAGCGTTGATGGATGATGTAGCAGTGGCGAGCAAAATCGCAACAAAAAAAACTGCTGGAATCTTAGGTGACGATTTAGCGGTAAATGCAGAGAAAGCGACTGGTTTTTTGGCTTCACGTGAGCTCCCAGTTTTATGGGCAATTACAAAGGGTTCGCTGCTCAATAAGTTGATCATTGTACCTATTGCTTTATTACTGAACGTCTTTTTTCCAATTGCCATCAAATATATTTTAATTTTGGGTGGTTTCTACCTTGCTTTTGAAGGTGTTGAAAAGATTATTGAATACCTGTTTCACCGCAAACATGCTACAGAAGAAATGAAAGTAGAGACTGTCGTTGCTGAAAACTCAGTTGCTGTTGAAAAAGCGAAGGTAAAATCGGCTATCACGACAGATTTTATTCTTTCCGTGGAGATCGTCATTATCGCTTTAGGAACAGTTCTTGGAAAAAGCTTGTCCTTACAAATTATTACGGTTTCGGTTGTTGCTTTTTTAGCCACAGTTGGAGTCTATGGTATTGTGGCACTTATCGTTCGGATGGACGATGCGGGTTATAAATTGATTAAAACCTCCCGTGAGAAAGGCCCTGTAGCGAGTTTAGGTCGTTTTTTAGTCCGCGCACTGCCTTTTGTTATCAAGTTATTGGCTGTGGTTGGTACATTTGCTTTAATTTTAGTTTCAGGCGGAATATTTGCGCATTATATTGATTTCTTACATCACGCGCTACCCGCTCTGCCAAGCATGCTAAAAGAGCTGTTATTTGGCCTAGGTGGAGGCATAATTGTGGTGATTTTATTTACGATCGGCAAAATGCTGTTTAAAAAGAAAAAATAACCTTATACTGATCATTGATGATCAGCAACCAAAAAGGCAACAGATAGATCTGTTGCCTTTTTTGGTTGCTGATGTTTAAATTATATCTGTTGCCTCTGCCGCAGCATCTATTTCCACACGTTCGCCTTTTGTATTAATCAAAATTACATCGTCCGAATCCGCTAATGAAACAGAAGCCACGCCATCGCTGAACGAGGTAGCTCCACTGTATATAAATGGTATTGCAACTTTTCCCTGACCATCTAAATACCCATACTTTCCACCTTTGCTTGCAAGGAAAAGATTGGGTTCTTCGGTAATTGAAATCAAATCGTAGTCGGGCGCAACGATTTTATTGGTCTTAATATCAGTAAGATTATACTTGTCGTTTTCAATGCTGACGAAATGCGTTGCATTGTTTTCAGAAATAAAGCTATACGTTGCCGGGACAATTATTTTACCCGCTTGATTCAATATGCCATATTTATCTTTCACTTGAAATACAGCATAGCCCCCGTTAATGAATGATATCATATCATAATTTGCTGGGATCAAAATTTTACCAGACTTATCCATGACCCCATATTTTTCGTTTAGTCCAAAAACCAGTTGGCCAAGATGGTCATCGTAACCTAAATAATCGTATCGGAAGGGGAGGATTGGTTTACCGGTGAGATTAATGGCACCATATTTTTCATCTTTATATTGAACTATACTCAGGTCGCCAACAAATGGAGCAATGTAAAGGTATTGTGCTGGCACAATTGTTTTTTCATCGCCGTCTTTTACCCCCAAAAGGCTAGTTGCAGCATCTTCAAATAAATAGAGATTTTCAGCAATCTGGTTGCTATCTTCCGCATCCTCTTCGTCATCATAAATGGATGCTACTTGTTCATAATCCTCAGGTACAATAAAATCCTTTTCGTCCAGTTGGCTATCGGTGATGTTCTGCGCAATCATATTCATGCCAAGCGGTGTTGTTAGCTGCAGCACAGCCCCAGGTATTTTTTTGAACAGATCAAAGCCCTCCCAATAGGCGACTGGCAGTTTATCGCTATACCAAATCGATAGGGTACTGTTTTCCGCGTTATCTTCCGAAATAGGAATTTCTACCTGCGCTAGTTTGCAGGGATAACCAGCGATCATTTTCGTCTGGTTTGGGACGAGTTTGATCGCATGTGAGCTAAGCTCATTTTCTTTCACGACATATTTTGCCAGTCCTGGGTATAATATAACCGATTGCTCTTCATTTTTTTTAACGAGAAAGATGGACTCTTCGCCGTCTCCGGAAGCCGATACAACTTTTATTTTATCATTGTTAACATAAGCTTCGTAGACAGAAACTGGAGCTGCTTGCGCTTCTTCGCTGGGATCGACGGAATAGGTAATGGCATAGTTGATCTTGAATGCTTTATTGATTTGTGCAAACGACATGCTGCTGGCCGCCAAGATAGCTACGAACGATAGGGATATTTTTTTCATCTTCTTAAACTTTGAAAGACAAATATCCTGATTCAATGTAAGGTGTTATATCCCTGAAATCCGTTATTTAATGATAAATCGAAATCGAGCCGATCTCATGCAACGATCTTCAGGCCCTTATCAAACCCCATTCTGAGATTTAATCGATGGCCAACTGATATTTAAGCAATAGTCCAGGCAGCTGTTCCCGACCAAATTTACTTTTTTTCATGCGATTGGCCTCGGGATCGAGCTGGATGTTGATGGAGGACCGAAAATCACAGCCTTCGAGATTGCTTTGTATAAAACGGGCATTTAACAAATTTGCTTTTCTAAACACCGCCTGTTGCAGATTGGCTCGTTCAAAATCCACATGTTGCAACGAACAGTGATCAAACTGAAATTTCTTTATATTTCGTTCAAAAAAAGAGGAGTAATCCAATACCGAGTTGCTGAAATTAACATGAAAGGAAAATGAACTACATTCATTAAAGTGTATACCTAGCATTTTGCAGTCATTAAAGACAACATGATCTAGTTGTGTCCCCTTCAGACTGACATTGGATAGATTACACGATTTAAATTCACAATTTGTGAAAATGAGGTCTAACAGTTCCGCGCTCTGAAAATCACATTGCTCAAAGGTGCATTTGTAGAATTCCTGAACTTGTTTCAGTTCAGGAGTCCATGTTTGTTTCGTGATTGTTTGTTCGATAAGTTCTTTCATTCTGTATGCTGTTGGCATTGATCTTAGCGAAAATAAACAATTCTCCCGAATGATTTTACTTTAAAATGAAGTGAATGCGCTACATCCGCTTATATGCAAAATACCTGATTTCAGGGATAAAAAGGGTAATTTTTTCCAACTATATTTGGCATAGCCATAAAACATAATTCTGGGGGCAAGACTGAAGTATTGTAGAACTCTGGTAGGTTTTAATATAGTTGTTAAAGGGCACTCTATAGAGTGCCCTTTACTTTTTTAGCTATTTCGATTCTTCAATTTGCCGAATATTAGTTGTTTTTTAAATATTGCCGTAGCACATATTGCAGAATACCGTCATTCTTAAAATACTCGATTTCAATGGCAGAATCGAGTCTTGCTTTCACTTGAAATGTGGTTGTTTTTCCATTGTCATGCACCGCCTTTACCGAGAGGAGTTTATGGGGTGTTAAATCGTTCGCAAGTCCCGTGATGCTATAGACTTCTGTTCCATCTAGTCCTAATTTCTCTGCATTTTCGTCATTGATAAACACAAGTGGTGCTACCCCCATACCGACAAGATTACTTCGGTGAATACGCTCAAAACTTTCAGCAATAACCGCACGTACGCCGAGCAGAAATGTTCCCTTTGCAGCCCAATCTCTTGAAGAGCCCGAACCATACTCTTTTCCAGCCAGCACAATGAGTGCAGTGTTGTTTTTTCGATATTCCATTGCGGTTTCATATACCGTCTTCACCTCATTGCTTGGGAAATAACGGCTAAATCCACCTTCACGATCAGTAATTTTGTTTTTAATACGCACATTGGCAAATGTTCCACGCATCATAACTTCGTGGTTCCCACGTCTAGATCCATACGAATTAAAATCTTCTTTACTTACCTGATGTGCGCTGAGGTATTGCCCAGCCGCAGTTTCTTCTTTGAATGACCCTGCAGGTGAGATATGATCCGTTGTAACCGAATCACCAAGATAAAGTAACACCCTTGCATTTTGGATGTCTTGTATCGGATTTGGTACAGCCTGTAAATTTTCAAAAAAGGGCGATTCTTTAATGTAGGTAGACGTGTTGTCCCACTGGTAATTTTGATCCAGATTCACTTCAAGTTCTTGCCAGTCTGTTGAACCATCGAAGATGACATCATAAACTTCTTGAAAATCCGATTGTTTGACGCAGGCATTGACGGTTTCCATAATATCCTCGCGGCTCGGCCAAATATCTTTCAGATATACGGGCTCACCATTCGGGTCGTAGTCGAGCGGCTCCTCCAAGAGATTAATATCAACTCTTCCGACTAACGCATAGGCAACAACAAGCATCGGCGACATTAAAAAGTTCATTTTTACCTGAGGATGCACACGCGCCTCAAAATTTCGGTTACCAGACAATACCGATGCGACAATGAGTTCACCTTTCTCCACTGCCTCTGCTATTTGTGGTGGAAGAGGACCCGAGTTTCCAATACAGGAGGTACAACCGTAACCCACCGTGTGAAAACGCAGGGCATCGAGATCAGCACTAAGTCCTGATCTTTGAAGGTATTGTGTAACGACTTTTGAACCAGGGGCTAAGGAGGTCTTTACCCAGGATTTGGTCCGCAGTCCACGCTCGATAGCGTTACGGGCCAATAATCCTGCGCCGATCATCACAGTAGGGTTCGACGTATTGGTACAGCTTGTTATGGCGGCAATGGCAATACTGCCATCACTGACAATATATTCTTTATGATTGTGCTTGATGCGCACAGCATGAATAGACTCTTGGATAACTTCATGCGGTGAATCATGTTCAACAGGTACCTTACCAAAGGTAAACTCCGTACCAGACCCGCCGTCGGCAAGCCAAGCAGATTCCGATCGCTGTAGAACAGGGATATACTGTCGATGGTGTTCGCTATCCAAGAGATGTGAAAATGTAGTTTTTAGATCTTTCACAAGAATTTTATCCTGAGGTCGCTTAGGGCCGGATACAGTTGGCTCCAGACTTGATAAATTGAATTCAACAACCGACGAATATTGAATTTCTTCCTTGCCTGTCCGCCAAAGTAAATTGCTTTTACAATAATCTTCAACAATTTTAATCTGTTCGGCACTTCGATTGGTGCTATGCATGTATTCAAGGGTTCGGTCATCGATCGGAAAATAGGTAACCGTACAGCCGAATTCTGGTGACATATTGGATATTGTCGCACGATCTGTCACCGAAAGGCTGTCCAATCCATCGCCAAATACTTCAACAAATTTGCCCACAACACCTGTATCACGAAGTATTTTTGTGATGGAAAGAACCATGTCCGTCGCGGTGCATGTCGCTGGTATTTTGCCCGTAAGTTTAAGGCCGATAACCTCGGGGCAGGTGAAAAAGATGGGTTGTCCAAGCATGGCTGCCTCGGCCTCAATACCACCAACTCCCCAACCTAATACACCAATACCATTGACCATTGGTGTATGCGAATCTGTCCCTACTAATGTGTCAGGAAAAAGCCAATTGTCACGTTCAATGACTCCTTTGGCAAGATATTCCAAGTTGACCTGATGGCAGATACCCATACCTGGGGGAACAACGGTAAAATTTTTTAATCCTTTCTGTGCCCATTTAAGGAGTTCATAACGCTCACGGTTGCGTTCATATTCCAACTCGACATTCTTGTCATACGAGTACTGTGTACCAAAGTAGTCGACCTGAACGGAATGATCAATGACCAGATCCACCGGGATAGCAGGATTTATTTTTTGTCCATCCTTGCCATGACGGATAAATTCGGCACGTAGTGATGCCATATCGACTACAGCAGGTACTCCAGTGAAATCCTGCATTAAAATTCTGGCCGGTTTGAAGGGGATATCTTTGTCAACAGGTTGTGGAGTCCAATGAATCAGGGTATTGACATGCTCGTCTGTGATACTGAATCCATCATGGTTTCGCAATACATTTTCCAGTAGTATCCGGATGCTGAACGGTAGGTGCATAACATTACCTTGAGGGAGATCTTTAATAGAACTATACTGGTAAACTTTGCCGTTAATTTCAATTTCTTGTATTGATTTCTCTTTGCTCATATTCATTTACTTATTTTCATACTATATAATATACATATCCCTAAATTTGTTTGTAATATCTTTTACACTTACCTTTTCGCTTTCGTATTCTAACACCGAATTTTAAACCTCCATTGCCGCTGAAAAATCCGTTAAAAAAACGCGTGAAAAAATTCGATTAATTTTTTGCTATAAAAGCAATCAAATTAGGATACAAACGTTATGGTAATGTTTAAGCTTAGTTAAAGTGTTATATGACAAAAAAAGTAAATTATAGTCTCCTTTTATTGGTTAGTTTGTTGTTTTGCAATCCATTTTTGGTTAAAGCAAGCAAGCATTGTGTGGTCGAGAAGGAGAATAAGAGCAGAACCGAAGGATACAATCTTAGTTTTAGGGACAGTAAAAACAATATATTGAGCCTAAACCAGCTCAAAGGAAAAGTTGTGGTTATTAATTTATGGGCGACATGGTGTCCACCATGTCTTGCTGAGATGCCTTCCTTGGATCAACGCTATAAGGACTTTAAGGGCAACGATGCTATTGTTATTTTGGCTGTCGATATCGATGGAAATCTTAGCGCTTCGCGGAAGTTTATGGCGAAAAGAAAATATAGTCTACCGGTCTATCAATTAAATTCGGCTTTACCCAAAGAATTGAGTACCACAAGCATACCAACAACGATTATTTTGGATAAGGCTGGTAAGCTGGTCATTAAACACGTAGGTGGAATGAACTTTGGGTCACAGAAATTCAGAAAATCCCTATTGGATTTAGGCAAGGAATAGCTTTTGGTCTTGGAGACTATAACAATATAATGGAAGATAATTTATGTTTCATTTAGCATTTATGGCATTTTCTTGCTAATTTTGCATGCTAATTGTATAAGGAGAAATTATCTATGCCGGTCAAACTTCCTAATAACCTTCCTGCCATTGAGCTGTTGAAAAAGGAGAATATATTTGTCATGAGTGATTTAAGAGCAAATGAGCAGGATATCAGACCGCTTCGTGTTTTGGTACTGAACTTAATGCCGCTTAAAATTACGACAGAGACAGATTTTATTCGTTTGCTGTCAAATAATCCTTTGCAGGTGGAAATGGAATTTTTGCGACTTGAAACGCATGTTTCAAAGAATACCCCCGAAGAGCATTTGGAAATGTTTTACAAGAGCTTGACCGAGGTTAAGGAGAATTTCTACGACGGAATGATTATTACGGGGGCTCCAGTTGAAATGGTTGCTTTTGAGGAAGTGACCTACTGGGATGAAATTCAGACCATCTTCGACTGGGCAAGGACCCATGTAACATCAAGTTTGTATATCTGTTGGGCGTCTCAAGCTGCATTGTATCATTTCTATGGTGTAGAGAAGAAGCCATTAACGGAAAAACTTTTTGGTGTATTTAAGCACACTGCGTTAAACAAAAGACATCCTTTATTCCGTGGATTTGACGATGAGTTCTTTATACCACACAGTCGCCATACAACAATTGAGAAGGATGATCTCCTGGTAAAAGAGGGTTTAGAAATTCTTTCAGAATCGCCAGAAGCCGGTATTGCTATCGTTTCTTCACGCGGGGGACGCGAGTTTTATTTGACGGGACATTCAGAATATGCTCCTTTTACACTGGATGAAGAGTATAAAAGAGACTTAGAAAAAGGGCAGGAGATTGCTATGCCGGCAAATTATTATGTTGATGACAACCCCGAAAATCGCCCTCTGGTGCGCTGGACAAGTCATGCGAATCTTCTTTTCAATAATTGGTTGAATTACTTTGTGTATCAAGAAACTCCTTTTGATCTAAAAGACGTGGTTTATTTAGGCGAAATCAAACAAGGATAATTTAATTCCTTCAAACAAAAACAGCTAAAAGAGTATTCTATTCATATGAAGTGATTAAATATGAAAAAGACTGCTTTAATAGTTTGTCCTGTTTTTTCAGTTTTTTTATTGAAAGCACAGGTTACCCTGGAAGAGAATCAAAAGCTTAAAGAAGCGAATGGGACGTTATGGTATGCTAATCCGTGGATTTGGATTGCCGGTGTCGCACTGTTTCTACTGATTTTTATCCTTGTACTACGTAAATCAACACGCAATAAAACCAAGACTTAATTATCCCCATTAATTTTAGTTGCGATTAGAATCCCAATTGTTGCATTAACAATAGAAGAACTTTGCTTAAGTTTGTATATAGCGATAGACAAACTAAATTTTTATATGAAGAAAAATCTACTTTTAGCAGCTTTGTTGACCTGCGGCTCATTGGCGGGCCAAGCGCAAAACAACGCAATCAATGTGAGTTACATGGACAAGAGTGTTCGTCCTCAAGATGACTTTTATAATTTTGTGAATGGACACTGGATGAAAACAGTCAAAATACCCTCTGATAAAGCACGTTGGGGTTCTTTCGACGAATTGCGTGAAAACACCGATATTGCTACGTTGAAGGTCTTGCAAGAATCGCTAACTGGACAATTCCAAAAGGGTACAGACAATCAGAAGATAGGTGATTTGTATAAATCATTTGTGGATATGAAAACACGTAATAAACTTGGTTTAGAGCCTGTTAAACCTTATCTTGCTAAAATTGCAGCAATTAAAAATTTTGATGATTTATACAACTATCTTGTTGAGGTAGCACCGATTGGTGGAAATCCTTTTTTTAGTGGCTATGTATATGCGCATCTTAAAAATTCCGATGTTAATACAGTATACCTCGGCGGAGGAAGTCTGGGGCTTGGACGTTCTTATTATCAAGTAAAAGATAAGAAGAACGAAGAAACGTTAACGGATTATTCAAATTATATTTCTGCACTTTATGCTAAATCAGGCCAAATTACGAAGGATTTAAAAGGTCCAAAAATTGTCGCCTTTGAAAAGCAGCTGGCGGCAAACCTTAAAACCGTTGAGCAATCACGCGATGCAAATGGGCGATATAATCCGATCGCTGTAGCCGATCTAAAAAAGATTGTGAAAAACGTCGATATTGCAAAGTACCTAAAGGATGTCGGTTTTAAGGCTGATACTGTTATTGTACCGGAAATAAAGTATTACGAAAATTTGGATCGAGTTTTCAACCCTGAAAATCTACCGGTGATCAAAGAGCTATTGACATTTCATATTTTAAATAATGCTGCGTCATATACTACACAGGAGTTAAATGATCTGTATTTTGATTTCTGGGGTCGTAAGTTAAAAGGACAAAAGGAGCAGCGTGCTCTGGACAAGCGCGGTGTGGAATTTGTCAATTCGATCGCAGGTGAGTTATTAGGGAAATTGTATGTGAAAGAAAACTTCCCTCCAAAGGCCAAAGCTGAAGCGGAAGAGCTTGTAAGCTACCTCGTTAAATCTTTCGGGCAGCATATCAAGGGATTGACTTGGATGTCGGATGAAACGAAAGTAAAGGCATTGGACAAACTGACTAAGTTTAAAGTTAAAATTGGTTACCCGGATAAATGGAAAGATTTTAGCAAACTTGATGTTGGGACATCGTTGTATGAAAATGTATTAGCTTCGAGTAAATGGGCATTTTACCAGAATTTGGCGAAACAAGATAAGCCAGTGGACAAATCTGAATGGGGGATGACTCCACAGACTGTGAACGCTTACTATAGTCCACTGTTTAATGAGATTGTCTTTCCAGCAGCGATTCTTCAGCCGCCATTCTATGATTATAAAGCTGATGCTGCAGTTAATTTCGGCGGTATTGGTGCGGTAATTGGTCACGAACTTTCGCACGGATTTGACGACCAGGGTGCGAAATACGATGGGAATGGAAACCTGAACAATTGGTGGAGCGACAGTGATAAGGCGAAATTTGAAGCAGCGGCTGATGCTTTGGTACGTCAGTTTGAGTCCTACGAACCTGTACCAGGTGTTTTTGTGAACGGTCGCTTTACATTAGGGGAGAATATTGGGGATTTAGGTGGTTCATCAGTGGCTTTTGATGCATTGCAACTTTATCTGAACGATAAGGGAAATCCTGGATTAATAGATGGTTTTACACAGGACCAGCGCTTTTTCCTTTCCTGGGCAACGATTTGGAGAACGAAAACTACCGATGAGTTTGTGGTCAATCAAGTAAAAACTGATCCACATTCTCCAGCACAGTACCGTGCTTTTGCCCCAATCATTAACCTAGATGCTTTCCATAAGGCTTGGGATACAAAGAACGGCGACAAAATGTTTGTTCCGGTCGATAAACGTATCAAAATTTGGTAGATTTCAGGCATGTTTAATGAAAAACGGGTGTATCTCACATGAGCATACACCCGTTTTTCATTTCTCAAGTGTAGGTTACTTCATCCATCTCAGAACCAAGTAGAATCCGATCGCCGTAGCAGATAAGGTTAATGCGGTTGCCCACCATAAGGTTGTAAAACCGAAGGAATCGACAATGCTAGTCCCTAAAAGCGGCGAAAATATATTTGCAGCTGAAAATGCCAACGAATTGAACCCCATGTATGCTCCTTGTGTTTTAGGTGTCGAACGGTTAACAGAAACCGTTGCCATAAAGGGTAGTGTCAGCATCTCGCCAAGGCCGAAGATAAAGAATGTGAAATATAACCACCCGAGTCCACCTGAAAAATTTAACATGGCATAAGAGCTGGCACATAAAAATGTTCCAAAGACGAGCGTGCTTATAAGCGAGAATCTTTTTTCAGCTATATGGACAATGAACATCTCCAGTAATACGATAACGAATCCACTCCAGCCGAGTAGAAATCCGATTTGGTGATCATTCAAATGGTGAACTTCTCGGTAGAAAATAGGTAACGTTGTGATCAACTGAAAGAAACAGAATGAGAAAATGCAACAAAAGATATTGAATAAGACAAAAGGCAGGTCGGTATAGGGATTTCGTGTCTTTTGAGGTAATTCGTTTTCAGCAGTAATCTCTTTTTTAGATTTAATATCGCTTCTTTTTTCTCGTTTATGAAAAAAGACAAAGAAAATCACTGCAGCGCAAAGGACGGCAAAAGAATTTCCATAAAAGATCCAATTGAATGAGATGGTGGCCAAAAATCCAGCCACCGCCGGGCCGATTGAAAATCCCAGATTTATGGCAAGACGATTCAATGAAAAGGCGCGCGTGATATTTTCGGGTTTAGCGTAACTTGCCACTGACACGGAGTTTGCAGGTCTGAAGGCATCAAAGATTAAGCTTAACGTAAAAATCATGATGGATAAGGACTGTACCTCTTTGAAATGTGGGATCAGTAAGAATAAAGGGGCCGCCAATACCAGACTTCCGAACTGAACCTTGAAGCTGCCAATCCGGTCAGTCAGCCAGCCACCAATATAGGAACCACAAACGGAGCCGAATCCATAACTCATCAATACCACACCGACCTGTTTAATGTCAAAATGTAGAACCTGGGTCATGTAGAGGCCAAGAAAGGGAATCACCATACTTCCCATTCTATTAATGAGCATCACTATGGCAAGTAGCCATGCGGCTTGAGACAGTCCCTTAAAGGAGTCGAGGTAAATCGATAAAATTCTTTTCATTGAATGACGAATCAGCGTGTATAGACCGTATAAGTTTTTACTTCATACGTCTTCTTATAGTATTGGTAAAAAAAATGCCAAATTGATTAGTCAACTTGGCATTTGTTAAAATTAGATTATATTATGCCAACATGGACTCCGGAATTGTCGGATTGACCTGATAGGTACTTGCGACCATTTGTTTCTTGTCAGACCCTGGTTCCATAATAAAGTCAATACGTCCTAGATTAATTCCAGCAAAACCGACTTGATTCACAACGGTCTTTGTTCCTTTTAAATTTGTAACCAGTGTTGGTTCATTTAAGAAGGTGTGCGTATGTCCTCCGATAATGAGATCAATGTCTGAGGTTTTGGCGGCAAGGATCAGATCCGACACCTTGTCGTTTTCATATTGATAGCCCAAATGCGATAAACAGATGACCAAATCACATTTGTGTTTTTCTTTCAATGTGCGGACCACCTTGTTGGAAGCTTCAATAGGATCCAAATATTTCATTCCCCTGAAGTTATTGGGGTCAACCAATCCCTCAATATCTACCCCTAGTCCAAACACGCCTATTTTTATTCCACCTTTATGGAATATGGTATAATCTTGGGTTCTGCCCTCCAATACGGTTCCTTTGAAGTCGTAATTTGCCGTTAAGAACGGAAATTTAGCGTGATCCAGGTACTTTACAAGACCGTCAAGACCATTGTCAAATTCATGATTTCCAAATGTCCCGGCATCATAACCTAACTTTGTCATGAGGTCAAGTTCAAGTTTTCCTCCAAAAAGATTAAAATAGGGGGTACCTTGAAACATATCGCCTGCATCGAGTAATAGAAGATGTTCTTCTTCTTTGCGGATTTTATTGATCAATGTACTTCGGCGCGCAACACCAGCCAATCCCTGATATTTCCCGCCGTCCATTGGAAACGGTTCAATACGGCTATGAACATCGTTGGTATGTAAAATTGTAAGTTTTACCTTTTTGCTCTTCGCGTCGACTTGAAAAGGAAGTGATCCCAAAGCAACTGCAGCAGAAAATCCACCAACTTGCTTGATAAAAGATCTTCGGTTAATTGATTTTAATTCTTCCATCTAATTCTGCATTTACTTTTTTGCCTTCTTTTGTTAATTCGCTCACATATTCAATCAAACCTTCACGCATGCGTTGCGGATAATTAGCCCGGGATACAGGTTGTGTCAACAGGCTGAGGTTGTCCCCACCATTGGCAAGATAATCATAGGTCACTAATTTATATAACTTATTGTCTTCAATAGCTTGACCTTTGATCTTTATGTCCTGAGCTTTGTTGCCCGTAATTGTCAACGTCATTCCGGCTATAGGTTGTCCATGTGTTGTAGCAATATAGTCAGCAAGCTGACGAATCTGACTACCTTTGAGCTCGAGTATCGTCAATGTATTCTCAAAGGGCATAACCTCAAAAATATGTCCTACAGTAATATCGCCTGCTTTAAGATCATTTCGGATCCCACCTTTTGTTGCGAACGCCAAATCCGCAGGGTTATGGGCATTGTGTTCACTCATCCACAACAAGGCTTCACAAAAAAAATTGCCCATTAATGTTTCCGCTGTTTTCTCTTTTGTCAATGCCTTGTCCGCATGCCCAATCACACGATTCATCTCCGCTTCCATTTTGTGTTTGAAGGGTTCGTACATTGACACGACTGCAGGATCAGCTTGCATATCGCTATTGATATGATATTGTTGGAAATCTTTTTGCGTTGGATGGAGTTGTTTTGTACAACCTGTAACCATCAAAAGCGAAGCGACACCAAGGCTACCAATAAAGGCAATTTGCTTCGAAATATTCATTCTTTTTAATTTAACCAAATACTACGCAAAGTTAGCCAATTATATATGAACAAATCTTATCCAATGTTAGCTAATTTTTAAAAACAACAAAAGCTTAATATTGTTACACATTAAGCTTTGCCCATATAATTAGAAAAATAACAACCTAATGAACTAATTCCGTCTCAGGAATATGTTTGTTGTCCGTTTGGGGATCCGCTGCTATCAAACGCTCTAAACTATTCTCCTGCTGAAGGATCTTTTTCCTTTTGCTGCGCGAGGACAGCTTGGTACGATATGCTTTCCAGTTCATTAATAGGACCGAGAATAGAATAACCGCTAGTCCAACAATTTGCAATGAGGTCACCACATGCGAAGTAAAAAAATGACTTAATATAAGTGCAATAATTGGGTTCACATAAGCATAGGTACTTACTTCCATTGCTGGACGTACCTGCAATAACCAAATATACGAGCTAAAAGCAAGGATGGAACCAAATGTGATTAAATACCCCAAGTTAAACCAGTCAATAGGTGCTACACTGCTCAGTGTAAATGATGCATATTCACCGGTAAATAGCGCCGTGATATTAAAGAGAACACCTGCGGTAACCATTTGCCAAGCAGTCTTCACCATAACATGCAGGTCCTCTTTTTCTTCTTTTTCGGATTTTTTAAAATACTTGGAAATCAATGAACCTACAGTCCAAGCGATAGAACCCAATACTAAGATAGACAGGGCAATCACCTTAAGGGTACCGTCTGTGTTATCATTGGTTGCCATGATCTGTTCGGCAAACAGCATCACAACACCACAGAAACCTAATGCTACACCAGCAACCGTGCTAATGCTGCTAAAGTTTTCTTTCCATTTGGGTCTGTCCAATAAAATAAACCAGATTGCCGCGGCTGCAGCAATAATAGCAGCAACACCACCAGATACATACTGCTCCGCCCAGATAACCCCGGCCATATCCACAAAGAGCAATAAAAAACCTACGATTGCGGCCTCTTGAATAGAACGCTTGTTAAATAATTTATATCCCTTTATAGCACAATATGTCATTAGAATTGCACTGGCTGCAACAAATCGAAACGAACCCAAAATAAATGGGGGGAAACTATGCAACGCTTTTTCTATAAAGAAAAAGGTCGAGCCCCATACCACATAAATAATGAAATAAGCAACTACAACCATTAATGGGCTAGCAGCCTTTTTTTGTCCTTGCAACATGATTAAACCTCCTTTCTATTACTCGGGTATAACAACCTGCTGATCTTCCTTGACCGTCTGAAGTACAATTGTTGTCCGCGTTGAAATAATACCTTCCACTTTACTTAAGGTATTTCGCATGAGATCCACTAAACCTGTAGAATCCGCAGTTCTTACTTTAATAAGGTAACCATCGTCACCTGCAATGTCGTGTACCTCTTGAACTTCAGGGATTTCCGCAAGTGCCAACCCTACACCCTGTTCGCCAATAATATCATTGGCTTTGATAAAAATAAACGATAAAAGTTTCTGATCGACCGCGGCAGGATTGATCTTGGCACTATACTTTAAAATCACATCTTTTTGCTCGAGCTTCTTTACGCGCTCGAGGATCGCCGATGGTGCCATGCCTAATTCTCTTGCGATGTCAGCATTGTTGATCCGTCCATTATCCTGCATTAAGCGCAAGATTTTATAGTCGACCTGGTCTAAATTATATTCTACTTTTGTCATTTCGACTGCAAAGATAGGTAAAAAAGTATAAAATTCAAAATTGTATATAAAATTCTGAATATAATTCTGAGTGATCGGAAATTTGAGTGAATTTTATTCTTATTTATCACAAAGAAATCTTGACCATTTGGGCTATGGTACTGAAGGTAAGTATATTGCCTTTTAGAGAGGTTAGGCCTATAACTCAACAATTGTACCTTTTTCTTAATTTCAGAATAATATTACTTGTTGACAGGATGACGCCCAATCCAATCAGACAACCTAAACAGACACAGCCAAAGCGATCCAAGGCGGCGAAGTAGGAGCGACTTTGCTGTTCATGAAGGTAGACGATAATTAGCGCAACCATAGAAGTCCGTGCTACAGCCATAATATTGAGTAGCTTGCATGTAATCAATGACGCAACAATACCGATAATCATGGCATAGAGTTGCGAAATGGGAACGAAATATAGACTGAGACCAATTGCTGATCCTATAAAGTTGGATTTAGCCCGGTCGATGGCTATTTTTTTCGACTCATTCTCTTGCGGTGAAATGACCAATATAATGGAAATTAGTGTCCAGGAAACCGAATATTGGGGAAAGGATACGAAAAGGGGATAACCTATAAGGAAGCCAATCAATACCCGGATGGTGTATATAATAAAATCAGAATGCAGCGTATAGCGAAGGAATAGATTACGCATATAAGATATGAATCGTTAATTTAAATGATGTAGCGCCACAAAAATACGTGCATTGTCGGAAGGAACGAAATAAAATTGACTTTTATGGTAATTTGTTTGATTTTGCGTTTTTATGCGTTTTTTGTTTTTGATTTGGGTATTTCTTGCAATCTTCTCTTTTTCCGATGGATAAATTTGACTAAATTTGTTTCATACATAAATGCAGATTAAGTGAAAGATCAAAATCAATTAGCCTTATTAGCGTCTCAACTCAAAGGGGAGCTCTATTATACTCATGAAACGAAGGACCAAACGATGTTGCTTGCCTATTCGACAGATGCATCTGTTTATCAAGAAAAACCCTTGGCCGTAGCCATACCCGTCGATCATGATGATATCAAAAAAATAATTGATTTTGCGCGGCACAACGGTGTCACAATCATACCACGTACCGCCGGCACTTCTTTAGCTGGTCAGGTAGTAGGCAATGGCATTATCATGGATATTTCTCGTCATTTTAACCATATACTTGAACTTAATGTCGACGAGCAGTGGGTTCGGGTACAACCTGGTGTGATCCGTGACGACTTGAATAATTATCTTAAACCGTTCGGACTGATGTTTGGCCCTGAAACTTCGACTGCAAGCCGTGCTATGGTAGGTGGAATGATTGGCAATAACTCTTCGGGTCTGCATTCGATTGTTTGGGGCGATACACGACACAATTTGATTTCGGCCAATGTACTTTTGGACGACTGTTCTGAAGTGACCTTTGAAGCAGTTGATGAAGCAGCCTATTTTAAGAAATTATTATTAGCTGGTCGTGAGGGGGATATCTACCGTAATATGAATGCATTATTGACAGACCCCGAGCATTTAAGCGCCATTGAAGCGGGCTATCCAAAACGATCTATCACGCGCAGAAATACCGGTTATGCTTTGGATATCCTTGCCGATCGCTCGACACCTTTCAATATGTGTAATTTGTTGGCAGGGTCCGAAGGAACGCTGGCTATTGTTACAGAAGCGAAACTCAAACTGATGCCCTTACCACCGCAGGAACTAGGCTTACTTTGTGTTCATTTTGCTGATATGGTAGAGTGTATGCACGGTAATGTGGTAGCCTTAGCGCACAAGCCGGAAGCATCCGAATTGGTAGATAAATACATCATGGACTTTACGGTTGGGCATCCAACTTATAAGTATAATCGTTTTTTTATTGAGGGTGATCCCCAGGCTTTATTAATTGTTGAGTTTAGGGGGCAGACAGCCGCTGAAACAGAGGCAAAAGCGATGGCTCTGAAAGCGGACCTTGTAGCCCGCGGGCTTGGTTATGCTTATCCCTACATTACGGGTATTGAACAGACCAATTTGGTTTGGGATGTACGCAAGGCAGGACTGGGGCTAATTCGCAATTTACCCGGGGATAGTCAACCTGTAAATTTGATTGAAGATTGTGCGGTGTCGCCTGAAGATTTACCTGCTTACGTGCGTGATATCCAAAAACTTTTGGTGGAAGAGGGCGTGCATGCATCCTATTATGCGCACGCGGGAGCCGGGGAACTACATATTGAGCCCTTTGTGAATTTGAAAACAGCAGCAGGGAAGCGTACATTTCGTTCAATCCTCGAAAAAACCAGCGACCTTGTATTAAAATATAACGGTTCACTGAGTGGTGAACACGGTGATGGTCGTCTGCGCGGCGAATTTATCGGCAAAGTGCTTGGTGAAAAAGTCTACAAATTGCTTGAAGATGTAAAATATATCTTTGATCCACAGGGCGTTTTTAATGCAAATAAAATTGTCAACACGCCGCCAATGGATGCTCATTTACGTTATGACAACGATAGCAACCGAACGGAAATAAAGACCTATTTCGATTTTTCTAAAGATGAGTCTATTCTTCGGTTGGCGGAGAAGTGTTCTGGTTCGGGAGATTGCCGAAAGACTGAAATTACTGGTGGAACAATGTGCCCTTCATTCATGGCTACGCGCGATGAAAAAGATACGACACGGGCGCGGGCAAATATGTTGCGTCAGTTTTTAACGAATTCCCCAAAGAAAAATCGTTTCGATCATGAGGAGATCAAAGAGGTCATGGATCTCTGTTTAAGCTGCAAAGGCTGTAAAACGGAGTGTCCTTCCAGTGTGGATGTGGCCAAAATGAAAGCCGAATTTTTGCAGCACTATTATGATGAGCATGGTGCGGGATTTAGAACAAAATTAATCGCTAATTTCACCCAGTCACAGAAATTCGGATCGTGGGTTGCGCCCATTTACAATTTTGTGGTCAAAAATGATTTCTTGTCAGGAGTAGTCAAAAAAACAGTAGGATTTGCGCCAAAGCGTTCCTTACCTACAGTCAATGGAACGACTTTAACCCAATGGGTAAAAAAACAAGCAGTGGCAAGTGATAGTAAGCGTCGGGTTTACCTTTTTTCGGATGAATTTACCGAATATAATGATGCGGAGATCGGCATTACAGCATATAAGTTGCTGACTGCCTTGGGGTATGAAGTAGTCATTCCAAAACATGTGCAAAGCGGGCGGACTTATCTTTCTAAAGGCTTTGTGAAAAAAGCAAAGGAGATTGCGAATCAAAATATCCATTTCTTAAAGGGACTAATTACGGATGATACGCCACTTTTAGGCGTTGAACCCTCCGGGATAATTACATTTCGAGATGAGTATTTAAGTTTAGTCGATGATGATTTACGTGTTGACGCACAAAAAATAGCCAAAAACGCGCTGATGATTGACGAATTTCTGTTGAATGAAATGAAAGCGGGACGTATTCATTCAGAACAGTTTACGTCGGAAACGAAAAAGGTAAAGCTTCATGGCCACTGTTATCAAAAGGCTTTTCATCTCGTTACTGTTACGGAACAGGTCCTATCATTTCCGACGAACTTTAGCGTAGAAACAATTCCTTCGGGTTGTTGTGGTATGGCAGGATCATTTGGTTATGAGGCTGAACATTATGATATCTCGATGAAAGTAGCCGAATTGGTTTTATTACCAACCATACGCGAAACAGAACCTGGTACTTTAATTGCCGCAGCGGGTACTTCTTGCAGACATCAGATTAAAGATGGTGTAGGAAGAAAATCTTATCATCCTGTGGAAATTTTATACGATGCTTTATTGAAATAAAATAAAAACATTGCTAATAGTTGTTTGTTATCAGTAATAATGGTAATATTATAAGAGCAATATTCATTAATAACTGATAACAAACAATTCAATATGTACAAGATTCAATCTATAGCATTTCTTGCGACCGCTACGGTGCTGATGGCTAGTTGCGGAAATTCCAATCAAAAGAAAACTGATGGAAGTGATACAACAACGGTGAACAAAATTGAAGGTGTAAAAATCGAGCAATTTACGAATGGTTCACCGGGCGCAGAAAAGAAGAACTTTTTTCTACGTATTACAGATGAAATTAAAACGGATTCAAGCCGTATTTATATCACAAAATCTCTTTACAAACAGGATACTGTAGGAGCGAAGTTTGAGGTTGTAGATTTTATACCCGCAGGTATAATAGATGGCCAACCGAGTGATGAAGTCGGCTTTACCAAAGGTAAGATTAGAATCTCGTCGTCGGGTCAACAGTCTGACAATTTAATTAAAGCATTAGGTGATTTATTTCAAATAGCTACCACTGATTCTTTTACAAAAGATGTAATTCTTCCAAATGTGTTTTCATCCAATAAGGTGAATGCTGATTTGTCCAAAAAAACAGCGTACAGCTTTAAACTATTTTTGGACAATAAAAAAGCTGCTCCAGCAGAGCTCTTCTTTAATGTAGACACCTATAAGCATTCGATCGAGTTTTCGGAGAAAGATCCTTCGTTCCGGGCTGGATTATTGTCAGCGTTGACCGGTAAATAGTGAAGCTGTGACTTGTGCCGCTACTTCGATGCGCTCTAAGTTATATGCTCAGATGTAGTGTATAGATTGATCATAAAATAAAAACGGCTAGAAGCTATCTAGCCGTTTTTATTTTATCTAAAAAAGAGATAGATTTGTACTAATATATTTAGTTTGAAATGAAACGATCCGGAACCGCAGATCTCCCATTACACTATGGAAAAGTACCAGCGTGGCTTTACGAACGTATGGCTTTGCTAGGTCGCTCTATTGTTGAAGTAATATTAATGGATTATGGTAAAGGCGAGGTTTTGAGAAGACTGGCGGATCCCCGCTGGTTTCAAAGCTTTGGTGCTGTTCTCGGCATGGATTGGCATTCTTCAGGGATCACAACGGCTGTTATGGGGGCATTAAAACGCGCTATTAATCCAGATGCAAAGTCGTTGGGACTTTATATCTGTGGGGGTAAAGGCAAGCTCTCTATGCAGACCCCACAGGAACTACTTCGGCTTTCGAACGAAATGGGACTAGATGGCAACGACTTGATTCGCAGCAGTAAGCTTGTTGCTAAAGTGGATAACACCGCTATTCAGGATGGTTACCAATTATATCTCCACAATTTTATCGTGACAGATAATGGCAATTGGTCGGTCGTGCAGCAAGGTATGCATGAAAAGGATGGAACTGCCCGTCGTTACCATTGGCATTCTGAAAAGGTAAAATCGTTTGTTGAAGAACCACATGCGGGTATCAGTGGTCCTTCACAAGGTATAATCCTCAACTTGACAGCTGCAGAAGCGGCGGCCAATAGAACAGGTATTATGACGATAGTAACGGAGGATTCAACTCAAGTGATGCAAGACTTCGCCAAACTTATTATGCCATCCCATCACGATGTCCGTGCTTCGGACGTTGACTTGAAGAGGCTAGGAGCAATGTTGTACGTGGCCCGAGAAAGTCAACCAAGCCATTTTGAAGACTTATTGCTTTTAAAAGGAGTTGGGCCCCGTACGTTACAGTCATTGGCTTTAGTCAGTGAGGTAATCCACGGTGCGCCTTCACGTTTCAATGACCCGGCTCGATTTTCCTTCGCTCATGGCGGGAAAGATGGGCATCCTTTTCCAGTACCTTTAACCATTTACGATGAAAGTATTCAAATTTTGCAAAAAGGTATTGAAAAATCTAAACTGGGTTACGGTGAAAAATTAAAATCGATTAACAAGTTGCACCAGATTGTCTTGGATAGCGAAAAAGATTTTCAGCCACAGTTTGATATTCAACAAATTATAGCAGAAGAACGGCGAGATTCTTGGAAATATGGTGGCAGAACAGTCTTCGGAGATGCAGAACCTTTGAGAACAAATGGTCGGGGTTTGCAATTGTCACTTTTCTAGCGGAAATCTACGAATTGTAATTGTTTTGTTAAAATGTGTTAAAGATCGTTAAAATTAGTTGTACGCTAGTATATTTGCTCCGCAATGAAAGCGGTTGTTACGATATTCTTATTCTTATGCTTCTTATTTATCAGAAGCAGTAATAGCCATGCCGTGCTCATTGAATCCGACCGACCAACTGTTAGTTTTATGTATCAGCATAATCATGCTGATGTACAGCAGTATATTGACGCATCAGTTGACCACATCGATCCGCTATTTTACGGTAATATTCACAGTGATAATCCAGTTATCGAGGAATTTGATGCCGAAAATTTTCAACTGACCAAGGATTTGCAGATGACATCCCAATTTGTTGCGCTGCTACTTTTTGCAATTGTCCTTTTTGTTTTCGTTTTTCGATTTGCAAAGAAGATACCTTTTTGCAATTTCATAGCCTATCTTTTCCCTCAAAGATACGTTCTTCAACAAAACTGGAGAATTTAAAATATACCCTTCGAAATTTCATATGCTTTGGTGGATATCCTAAGGGACGCTCCGCTCAGTCGTAATCGATTTGTACAATCTATGAACAAGTCGGAACGACCATAAACCAAAGTAGAGGTCATTTCACCAACCAAGACAACAAACAATCAAACTTATTTTTTTAATTAGACGCTTACAAATGAAAAGAGTATTTATGCTCGCTAGTTTGGCTATTACCTTATGCCAAATCGGGTGTACTTCCAAAAAGGAAGAAAAGGAAGAAAAAGAGAAATTTACAGCGACCTCTCCGGTGCAAATGGACACAACTATCCGTAAGGACTTTGTTTCCCAGATTAGGTCTTTCCGAAATATTGAGCTTCGGGCTCAGGAGAAGGGCTATCTCGAGCAGATTTTCGTAGATGAAGGACAATTTGTCCATAAAGGGCAATTACTTTTTCGGATTATGCCGAAGATGTATGAGGCCGAATACCGTAAATCTTCGGCAGAAGTTAATGTAGCCGAAATTGAAGTTCAAAATACAAAAACGCTTGCCGATAAAAATGTCGTATCGCCCAATGAACTCGCGATGGCTAAAGCAAAACTTGAGCAAGCCAAAGCTGAGGCTGCTATTGCAAAATTACATCTCTCCTTTACAGAAATCAGGGCACCTTTTGACGGAACCATTGATCGGATTCCATTGAAATTGGGAAGTTTGGTGGATGAAGGTGAATTATTGACAAGTCTGTCCGACAACAGTGAGATGCTGGTTTATTTCAATGTCTCCGAACCTGAATATTTAAGTTATCAAACTAACGTGAGTAAACGTGGAGATACTCATGTCGGCTTGTTGCTTGCCAATAATGAGTTGTTCGCTCAAAATGGTCTTGTGGAGACCATAGAAAGTGAGTTCAACAGTGAGACGGGAAATATTGCTTTTCGAGCGAAATTTCCCAATCCAAACCGTCTATTAAAACATGGCGAGAGCGGCAAGGTGGTGATGAACTTTCCGCTGAAACAGGTTTTAATTATTCCACAGAAAGCGACATACGAAATGCAGGACCGTAAATATGTGTATGTAATCGATAAGGAGGGCAAATTAAAAGCCCGTCATATCACCATTGGTAACTCCCTACCAGATCTGTATGTGGTAACGAGCGGACTTCAAAAAGATGATAAGTTTTTGTTGGATGGTATTCAGAAAGCGAAAGAGGATGATAAAATCAGCTACAGCTTTGTGCAACCTAAAGACGCCATCTCAAATTTGAAGTTAAAAACAGAATAGATCCCTTACAGTTAAATTACTATGTTTAGTCGTTTTATAAATAGACCAGTACTTTCGATCGTGATATCACTGATCATTGTGTTCTTGGGTGTGCTTGCTATGGTACAGCTTCCTGTAACACAATTTCCATCAATATCGCCACCGAAGGTGAACATCACTGCCGAGTATCCTGGAGCCAATGGTGAGTTGATGATTAAATCAGTTATCATTCCGCTGGAACGGGCGATCAATGGGGTTCCTGGAATGAAATACATGGCTTCCGATGCCGGTAATGACGGGGAAGCAAGTATTCAGGTCGTATTCAACCTAGGAACGGATCCGAATCAGGCTTCTTTAAATGTACAGAACCGCGTAGCCTCTGTGGTTAACAAGCTTCCGCCAATTGTCGTCCGTGAAGGGGTGAAGATTACACGTGAAGAATCCAATATGTTAATGTACATCAATCTCTATAGTAAAGACAAGGAGCTTGATGGAAATTTTATGTATAACTATGCGGACATGAATATTGTCTCCGAATTACGTCGGGTAGACGGTGTCGGGGTGGCAAATATTCTTGGAACACGCGAATTAGCGATGCGTATTTGGTTGAAACCTGATCGTATGACAGCCTACAAGATTTCTGCAGAAGAGGTGATGAAAGCCTTATCCGAGCAAAGTTTGGAAGCTTCACCAGGTAAAGCCGGGGAGTCGTCTGGTATGACCTCCCAGTCTTTTGAATATGTATTGAAATACCCGGGGCGTTTTACAACTACGGAAGGTTATGGCAATATCGTTTTACGTGCGGGTGAAAATGGTGAAATGTTACGTTTAAAAGATGTTGCGGAAATCAAATTCGGTTCGGCGATGTACGATATCTACTCTACACTGAATGGAAAACCATCTGCAGCGATTGTCTTAAAACAATCTTATGGAAGTAATGCTTCTCAGGTAATTCAAGACGTTAAAAGCAAAATGAAGGAATTGAAAGCTTCCTTTCCGAAAGGGCTGGATTACGAAATTAGCTATGATGTATCAAAATTCTTGGATGCATCCATGGAAAAAGTAGTCCATACTTTATTGGAAGCATTTGTGCTTGTTGCTATTGTCGTTTTTCTATTCTTAGGAGATTGGCGTTCGACATTGATTCCAACCATTGCAGTACCGGTTTCCTTGGTGGGATCGTTTTTGTTCATGCAGTTTTTTGGAATTACCATCAACTTGATCACATTGTTTGCACTGGTGCTTGCCATAGGTGTGGTTGTGGACGATGCGATTGTGGTTATTGAGGCTGTCCATGCTAAAATGGAAGAGCTTCATATTTCGGCCTATAAGGCGACCAAAAAAGCGATGCACGAAATCAGTGGTGCCATTGTTGCGATCACATTCCTTATGGCGGCGGTTTTTATTCCGGTTGCCTTTATGTCTGGCCCCGTAGGGATATTCTATAGGCAGTTTTCCATTACCATGGCTACTTCCATCATCTTATCGGGTGTTGTGGCATTGACACTCACTCCGGCTTTATGTGCGATTATGCTGAAGAATAACCATGGAAAGGCAAGAAAAAAGTCCATTATCGATAAATTCCTGGATTCTTTCAACAGAATGTTTGATAAGATGTCCAACAAATATGTTTACTTGTTGAAGGGCATAGTGGATAAGCGCGTTTTTACATTTTTAGTATTAATTGGTTTTTGTATTGGCGCATATTTTTTGAATAATGCTGTTCCTGCAGGTTTTATCCCCAATGAAGATCAGGGGATGATCTATGCTATTATTCAAACGCCGCCAGGATCGACATTGGAACGGACCAATCTAGCGGCCCAGACATTGCAAAAAGAAGCTGAAGACATTGATGGTGTACAATCGGTATCTTCATTGGCTGGTTATGAAATCCTGACTGAAGGAACCGGGGCAAATACAGGTACTTGTTTGATCAACTTGAAAAGCTGGGAAGAACGTAAAGAATCCTCGCAGGAGATCATAGAGCAACTGGAGGCCGCTGCCAAAAATATCCCAGGAGCGTCTATCGAGTTTTTCCAACCGCCGGCCGTACCGGGCTATGGTGCTGCGGGTGGATTTGAGCTTCGTCTTCTGGACAAAGCAGGTTCTGGCGACTACAAGAAAATGGAAACGGTAAGTAAGGATTTTGTGCGTGAATTGAACAAAAGGCCTGAATTATCGTCTGTATTTACCTTCTATAGTGCAAGTTTTCCGCAGTATATGTTGCATATCGATAATGATCTCGCGCAACAGAAGGGTGTTACCATTGATAATGCACTGAATACGCTTTCGACTTTGGTGGGCAGTAATTACGAAACGAATTTCATTAAGTATGACCGTCAATATAAAGTTATGGTTCAGGCTTTGCCGCAATACAGGGCTTTGCCGGAAGATATCTTAAAACTATATGTGAAGAATGATAAAGACGAAATGGTACCATTTTCAGCATTTATGCATATGGAAAAGGTTTACGGTCTTTCTGAGATCACCCGGCACAATATGTATATGGCATCTGAAATTTCGGGCTCTGCCGCACCAGGTTATAGCAGTGGTGAAGCAATTCAGGTGATTAATGAAGTCGCTGCCAAGACCTTACCACGAGGCTATGGCATTGATTGGGCTGGTATTTCCAAAGATCAGGTAGGTCGTGGAAATCAGGCAATTTATATCTTCTTAATTTGTCTCGGTTTCGTTTACTTGATACTTTCCGCTCAATATGAGAGCTTTATTATGCCCTTTGCGGTGTTGCTTTCTTTACCAATCGGAATCTTTGGGGCATTTCTACTATTGAAGTTATTGGGATTGGAAAACAATATTTACGCGCAGGTAGCTTTGGTCATGCTTATCGGTCTACTTGGTAAAAATGCCGTGTTGATTGTTGAGTTTGCCGCTCAACGGCATTCGCAGGGATTGAGTATCATTGAGGCTGCCTTGGACGGTGCAAAAGTAAGGTTTAGACCTATTTTGATGACATCATTTGCTTTTATCGCCGGGTTGATTCCCTTAGTTATGGCTTCAGGCCCAGGTGCAATTGGAAACCGTACGATCGGTACAGCGGCAGCGGGAGGTATGTTGTTTGGGACGTTTTTTGGTATTGTGGTGATACCGGGCTTATACTTTATCTTCGGGACTATTGCCTCCAAACGCAAGCTTATTAAACACGAAGATGAAAATCCATTAACTGAAGAACTTGATAATAATGACTAATCGCAGAAAAATACAATGGGTCATTGCATTTTCGCTTTCAGCAGCAGTGACGGGATGTAAGGTTCCGAAAGCGACACAAATACAGGAGAATAAATTCGTTCCGAAGCAGTATACAGATGTAGCTCAATCAGATACAACGAATTCAGCGTCGGTTAAGTGGCGTGAATTTTTTACGGATCCAAATTTAGTTGTATTGATCGATACAGCGTTGAAAAACAATCAGGAGCTGAATGTTACTTTGCAGGAGTTGGCGATCGCAAAGAATGATATTCTTTTACGAAAAGGAGCATTGAAACCCACTGTTGGTTTACGTGCCGGAGGTGGTGTTGAAAAAGTTGGACGATACACCAGTCAGGGGGCCGGTGATGCCAGTACAGAAATTGCCCCTGGAAAGGAAATGCCGGATCCACTAGGAGATTTGACCATTGGTGCGTATGCCAGTTGGGAAATAGATGTTTGGAAAAAACTGAAGGACTCCGAACAAGCAGCACTGAACCGTTATCTTGCTACGGTAGAAGGGAAAAATTTTGTCTTAAGTAGCCTTATTGCCGAAGTTGCCCGTTCGTATTATGAATTATTGGCATTGGACAATCAGTTGGCTATTATCAAACAAAATATCGAGCTTCAGGACAATGCGCTTGCGGTAATCCGATTGCAGAAACAGGCTGCTCGTGTAACAGAACTGGCGGTTCAAAAGTTTGAAGCCGAAGTGTTGAAGACCAAAGGTATGGAATTTGAGACGCGGCAACAGATCAAAGAAACTGAAAACCGTATTAATTTTCTATTGGGACGTTTCCCACAAGAGATCAAACGTGACAAAAGCAATTTTGTCGATCTGATCCCGGCGAAAGTTCAGACAGGTATACCGAGCCAACTACTAAGCAATAGACCTGATATTCGTGAGGCCGAGTATGAGCTCGCTGCCGCGAAGTTGGACGTACAGATCGCGCGGAAAGAGTTTTATCCTTCTTTGGAGATTTCGGCTGCTCTGGGTTTACAGGCATTCAAGCCTTCTTATCTATTTAAGATGCCTGAATCAGTTTTGTATAATCTAATAGGGGAGCTTGCAGCACCTTTGATCAACAAAAATGGGCTTAAAGCGGAATTTAATACAGCCAACGCGAAACAAATACAGGCGGTATATAATTACGAGAAGACCATTCTGAATGCTTACTTAGAAGTCTCTACACAACTTTCTAATATTGAAAACCTCGGGCGCAGCTACGATTTCAAAACAAAAGAAGTTGAGGTCCTGAATAATTCCGTGTCTGTGTCAAATGATCTCTTTAAATCAGCGAGGGCAGACTATATGGAGGTTTTAATGACACAACGCGATGTACTGGATTCAAAACTTGAATTGATAGAAACAAAGAAGCAGCAGCTCAATGCTGTTGTCAATATCTATAAAGATTTGGGAGGAGGCTGGAAATAAGTTGTTTGTTTGAATGGACCCCGCTAGGCGGGGTTCTTTTTTTATAAGCCTATGCAAACTTCTTTCTTGTGAAAATAGAATAAATACTTATTTTTAATCCTTATTTAATCTATTGTATTTGTTTTATGGAATCACAAGAGTATATTCTTATCAATGATGACGCTGAAAGGGGCGTTTTTTATAAAAAAACCTATCTTCATGTTGCGCTTTCGATTTTAGCATTTATCGTTTTGGAAACTTTGCTGATCAAATTGATCCCTTATGATTTTATCGTTTGGATGGTTAGCGGAAAATTTATTTGGTTGTTCTTATTGGGATGTTTTTGGTTGGGCTCCACACTTTCATCAAGATGGACACTTTCGCAAAGCCGTCAAACCCAATATTTAGGCCTAGCATTCTATATTGTACTGGAGGCAATCATCTTCCTGCCGATGATTTTTATGGCGGTATTTATGACCGAAGGAATTAGTGTCATTTATCAGGCAAGTATAATGACTTTGGCCTTGTTTACCGGCCTTACTGTCGTTGCATTTGTATCCAATAAAGATTTTTCATTTCTCAGAAATATCCTGGTGATTGGAGGCTTCTTATCTTTGGGGGCAATTGTTGCTGGAGCTATTTTTGGTTTTGAACTTGGATTATGGTTCTCGGTTGCCATGATTGCACTTGCTTCTGGAAGCATACTCTATCAAACTCAAAATCTGAAGTATAGTTACGGCAACGAACAATATGTAGGGGCAGCCTTGCAGCTGTTTTCATCAATCATGTTGCTGTTCTGGTACATTCTACGAATTTTAATGCGCAGAAGATAAATTTTGTTCCTTTTAAAAATGAGAAAAAGTGGTTAAAGTAAAGTTTATTTTAACCACTTTTTTTTGCATTGTATAGTCGCTATTCTAGTCTATTTTTTAAGTTTTTCAGACCCTGATCGAAGTCTTTATTCATATTCATAAATAAGTTCATAAAGTTCCATGGATAGGGCGATTTTCCTGAAATTCCCCAGGTCACCAAAGTTTGATTAGGCGAGATCTCTTTTAAGATGAAATAACCCTTGGCTGATTCACCCATACCGAAATCGAGGGCCGTTTCAATTGTTTCGCCCTCGACGATTTTTGTAATGGTCTGTGAACCTTTACCGACTTTCTTACCATCCCAGCTGGATTTATAGCCGACTTGACCATCTACACCCTGTTCAGTTTTTTTCATTTGCGGGTCTGATAGTTGCCATACACCAAAGTTATCTTGGTTCTTAAGCATTTTCACGTAGTTGAACACTTCCTGCTTTGGCTTATTGATTGTTATCTCACTCTGGGCCGAGAAGTCTTTACTGACGAAGATTGCAGTAATTAAGGGAATAGCGATGATGATCGCCAAAACAATTAGGATTTTTTTTAGGATTTTCATAATCATGCATTCATATTGGTTTTCCTAATAAAGATAAAGGATAATCGGGATTTTTATTGGAAAAAACAGGAATATATTTAGCAATGAAAAAAGCCTCTTCCAATATTGAAAGAGGCTTTTTTGTAATCAAAGCGTAGCACTACTTTAATAGTTCTAAATGGGTGCTGATGCCAATTCTATTCCACGCATTTATGGTAATGATCGCCATAATAATCTGTGCAATCTCCTTTTCTTCAAATATTTCTTTTGCTTTTTGAAAAGTGCTTTCTGTCAAACCCTTTTGATGTATCAATGTGATCTCCTCTGTCATCTCCAACAAAATCTGTTCTTCCTTAGTGAATAGATCCGTTTCCCGCCAGGCATTTAATAAAAATATCCGTTGTGGCGTTTCACCATACTTCAGCGCATCCTTCGTGTGCATATCTAAGCAAAAGGCGCAACCGTTGATCTGTGAAGCACGTATTTTTATGAGTTCCTTTTGAATTGGATTTAAAAAAATATCATTGAGATAGGTTTCCAATCCCATCATCGCCTTATAGGCCGTTGCATCTACTTTTGCAATATTCAATCGTGTGTTCATTGTTTTAAGTTTTGATAAGACAAAGTTGCGATTAGTATACGCTAAAAAAATTAAACTGGTTTAAGAATGGAAATTTTACGTATGAAGACAAGCCTCCATTCAATCGATATACAGCGATAGTAGCCTAGTTTGATACAATCAGGTAATAGTTGTCGGGGTCACGCAGGATAAATTGATCCTTTAGCGAGTTCTCATTGTAATGTATATCTTTCTCTATGAATGCATTTAACAAAGTAGCGTTTTCGAAGATTTGCTGTAAATTGTCTACTCTAAAGAATAAAATAAATCCATTCCCAGCATGTTTTTGATCTTGCATAGTAGGGTGGTCGTGCTCACCCCATTTGTGTAAACAGAGAATGACAGTCCCGTTATCCGTGAGAATTTCAAATGTTTCGCCGCCATGTTGACTGGTACAGCCCAAAAGCTTTTGGTAGAATAGCGAGCTTTTGGAGACGCTCTTTACAGCAATTATGGGTTCTGTTCGTGTCATATGATTTTGAAAGGTTGAAAATCTAATTAAAGAGGCCCAGCGATTTCTCTTTTACCAAGTCCAATATCATGCGATATGCTGCAACAGAGTTGCCATGTTGATCCAATGCTGGACTGTAGGCCCCTATACCCATTTTATTCTGTACACTTACTGTGATTCCGCCACCAACGCCCGATTTACTTGGAAGTCCGACAGTTCTGGCATATTCGCCACTAAATTCGTACATCCCTGCAATGAGCATTTGTGATTGAACTAGCTGAGATAGATCTGGGTTATAGTATTGCTTATTTCCATCATAGCGCACGCAATGATGGGCAAAAAAGAAACCTATTTTAGCCAGATCCTCCGCAGTTATCTCAATGGAGCACTGCTTAAAATAATTATTGAGTTTGTCTTCACCTTCACCATCAATGAGTCCATTGTTGCGCATCAGGTAGAACATGCCTCTGTTTCGATTTCCAGTCTCCCGTTCCGAATGGTATACAGATCTACTGTAATCGATTTTTTCATTATTCGTTATAAAGCGAATCATATCCCGTATTTTAACAAAAGGTTCCTCACCTGTTCCTTTAATAAGCGATGTCGTTAAAATGGCGCCGGCGTTCATCATCGGATTGAGCGGTTTACCCGATGTTTCCAAATTCGCAAAATGATTGAAGGGTTTATCTGTTCCATAGTACCCCATTTTATTAAAAACAACTTCCTCGCCATTTTCCAATACAGCAACCATCAAGGAAACAATTTTTGAAATACTCTGAATTGTAAATCTTTGTTGTACATCTCCGATACTAACGATTGTTCCATCACTATTTACCACTGAAAGTGCGACAGATGCTGCATTGGCTTTACTTAATTCCGGGATGTAATCAGCCACTTTACCTTCTTTGAATGATTGCCTATTTTTATCCAATATTTTATCCAATAGCGCTTTATCAATGATCGCGCTCTTAGTACTGCGCTGGTTTTGAATGTTGTTTTGAGCAAACGATACAGTAATTGATCCGGAACATATCAAACCTATAATACAGGCTACCAACCTGACATTTTTTCTCATTTTTTCAGTATTTGTTTGTTCCAAAGATAGGGAACAGTGTATTAAAAGAAAAGAGGTGCCAAATAAGTAACATTTTAGCACCTCCATCTAGTAGGTCATCCTTTAGGCTGCATTTGGAGCTGGATCAACATTCCAACCGGAAAGTATACCGCCATAGAAAAAGAAGGTGACGTAAAAATTCTTTTTGCTCACCTGATCAGTAACCAGGTATTTTTGAGTTACATCGTATGCATCTATTTTTTTATATTTTGATAATGCTATCGGGCTGGCAGCAGGATTTTCTGAGCGTACCAAATCTTGTATCTTTTGGTTGATTAATTTCATAATACCTTCTTTTTTGAAAGGATTATTTTCGATTTTCACATGTGCCGAATGGGTTAAAGTTCCATTATTTTGCGCTTTTTTAGCTTTCGCAGCAGCTGTATAGTTTTTAAATTTTTCCCTTATCTGTGGATCTTTTAAGCTATGGATGGTAAAAATAGAAATTCCCTGCGCACCATTATTTAGCGCCTCATCCATATCGGCAAATATTTCTTCATTATTTTTAGCCATCAATCCACAATATAGCGTCGTATTTGCTCCTTTATCGCGCACATTTTCTAATGTACAATCTCTAATAAAGCTTGGATCTTCTGTATAAAAATTGCTGTATACCATCGGAAAAACAACATCCAAATTCCACTTACCCCAATCTTGGCGCACCATACGAGAAGCCATTTTGGGAGTCGGAAATGGGGATGCAGCCATTGTTTTACCATGGGAGTGAACGATGTCTGCAATCATATTGGCGATATCGGTTATCTGATCGCAACGAAATTGGCGCCATTTTAGATCTTTCGATGGATCTTTTTGTGCTCTCGGATCATAACCATACTGTTTCTTGAACTTCGCTATTGCAATTGGATGGTAACCGTAATCCCAAGCTGGGTATTCACGATCTTGAACAATATTGTATTTAGGCCAAAGGGTTGTAGGGAGGACAACATCCACGTAGCGATTATAGTCAATAGAAATCCCCTCCAATCCCTCGACTTCACAATAGGATTCGATTTTTTTACGGATATACTCTTTTACTCCGGGCACAACAGGTGACAAGAATTTATAATAACCAACGTATGCAGTGGTATCTGCCAGACTTTTACCATTTCGATTGACGCTGAACCAATCCGGATGTTCTTGGAGTATTTTATCCCTGTCATGTTCCAAGTTCATCGTCCAAAGCCACGCGATAACTTGGATGCCATATTTTTTTGCAATGGGAATTGCTACCCGATACTCGTCTGGACTGGCGGCATTTAACATTACGCCATCGATTCCTAAATAATTCATCTCACGGCAAATTGAATCAAAGTTTGTTTTGGCGTTGTAATCTAGCCAAGTCCAAAACATGGCGGGTTTTTCTTTGTCAGCAGCGTGGCTTGTGGTTATTGAAAAACCCTGAATGATCAGGAGAAGCAGGCAAATAAAACATGTCTTGATTAATTTTTCTTTCATAATATTTATCGATTCTAAAAACTGCATACCATAATTTACGCGCGAAGTTTTCAGTGAGTTCAATGGCTCCTTAAAAGATCAATCTGCGAATTTGAAAATTAGATTAGTTTAATGTTCGTCCGTGAAATTACACAAAAACATGGAATTTACACGACACCATTTTAGAATTGGACTGGTTTTCTTACAGTTATTAAATTATATTAAAATAACAAAACATTTTCTAATGTTATCTGTTGTTACTACAATACCAAATCGAAGAAGTAACATTATTAACAACGAAAAGTAGGCCGGGCTACTCGCTAAGGCCAAATTGTTTTGATATGAAGAAACATTACATTCCACTCCTTATTGCGTGCTCACTATTGAATAACCTGGCCAACGGGCAAGAAGTAGGGGCCGAACAACAAAGCAAAGTAGATTCTGTAAAACTAACCAAGGATGATACGATTTATCCCAAGCTTCAGGTAAAAGGTTTATTTCAGGCCAGATACCTTGTGAGTGGCACAAAAGACGTAGACGTTAATGGACTGCATCACAGTGATGGTTCTGGTACGGACAACAATTTTATGGTGAAGTATATGCGTGTTCAGATGCGTGCCCAAATTAGCAAACGCACAGAGGTGGCAGTTTTGGCAAATCTCGCGGATTTTAAAAGCGATCCGAAAACAAAAGTTCTTGAAAATGCTTATTTGAAATATACATTTAGTCCCAAATTGGCGATCACAGTAGGCCAATTCCGTCCCTGGTTTGGTATTGAAGAGACCTATCCGATTGATATTATCAAATCATTGGATTGGTCTAATCAATATCTTGAGTTTGGCAAACTCGGCTGGGCAAGCTTTCAGATCGGCGTGGCAGCGACAGGTGAGACCACGCTTGGGGAAATGCCTTTTAGCTACTCGTTATCCGTGGTAAATGGAAATGGAAAAAATCAGGTAGTCGATAACGACAATGGCAAACAATATGCTACGCGTCTTGTCTTTGGTCTCTCAAAGAAGTATAGTGTTAACTTAGGACTCAACGGGGGTATTGGTGAAGTCATGAAAAAACAGGTGCATGCATTGGGTGTTGATCTAACCGGAAACGTGAACTTTGGCAAGCGCTGGAATCTCGATATGCAGCTGGAAGCAAAACAGGCGATCAATCATAACCTGTATTATTCGTTGGACGAAAGTGCTCGTACCGCCAAATTGAGCGACTACCTTGTACGGGGTATTTATTTTCTTCCAAATTTAAGATACGAAGTAAATTATTTCAATTTGAGCGCTTTCGAGCTATCTTGCCGATATGAATACATTGATCCAAATTATAAACTAAATGCAAATGGACGTCAAACATACACACCGATGTTTGGTCTAGAATTTTTAAAAAATTATGGTGCAAGGATTCAGCTTGGTCTCCAGTTAGACCGGTATAAAAAGCAGACCGAAAATACCAGTGAATTCAATAAGAATTTATTTATTATTCAAGTACAAAGTCGATTCTAATTTATTAAACCTCGCTTATTATGAAAGAAATCAGTATTAAAAATATTGCCATCACTTTTCTTGTGGCACTCATTTTATGGTTTATCCCAATACCGAAAGGAGTCAGCCCAGAAGCTTGGCATCTCTTTGCTATCTTCGCAGCAACTATTCTTGGGATTATTTTAAAAGCAGCGCCGATGGGTACCATGTGTATGATGGCCATAGCATTTACCGCGCTGACACAAGTGTTGGCCCCCGGAGATGCTGGTAAATCCATTACCAAAGCTTTGACCGGTTTTGGCGACAAAGTTATCTGGCTGATTGGTATCTCTTTCTTTATTGCTCGCGGTTTCATAAAAACCGGTCTTGGCAATCGGATTGCATTTCTTTTCATTCGTGTTTTTGGAAAAAGTTCGCTCGGATTAGCTTATGGATTGGGACTGGCAGACGTCTGTTTAGCTCCAGCAATCCCGAGCAATACGGCTCGAGGTGGTGGAATTATCTATCCAATTATGAAATCCATGGCTATTAGTTTTGATTCCGTCCCCGATAAACCAGAGACACATCGGAAATTGGGATCCTATCTTACTTTAAATAGCTATTATATGAATCTTATCGCATCTTCGATGTTTTTGACTGGGACGGCCAGTAATCCAATGTGTCAAAAATTTGCTGCGAACCTGGGAATCGACATTACTTGGATGTCCTGGGCGATTGCAGGGTTCATACCTGGTATTGTCGCCTTTTTTGTGGTACCGCTTGTTCTTTACAAATTATATCCGCCTGAATTAAAAAAAACAGGCGATGCGCCGAAGATGGCGGCACAGAAACTAAAAGAGATGGGGCCTATTTCGAGGAATGAGTGGTTAATGCTTTTGGCATTCTTTATCTTATTGGCATTATGGATCTTTGGTGGATCCTTTTCAATTGATGCTACAACGACGGCTTTTATAGGTTTAACGCTACTGTTACTAACCTCTGTGTTGACCTGGGAGGATGTTAAAGCAGAAAAAGGAGCATGGGATACGATTGTTTGGTTTGCTGTGTTGGTCATGATGGCCAGTTCATTAAACGAATTGGGATTCATCGGCTGGTTTAGTGATTTAATTAAAGTACAGATTGGTGATTTGAGCTGGCAAATAGCCTTTCCTGTCATTATTCTTGTTTACTTCTTTAGTCACTACATTTTTGCTAGCGCCACTGCCCATGTAGCAGCGATGTATGCCGCTTTGTTGGGTGTCGGTGTTTCTTTAGGCATTCCACCAATGCTGCTTGCGATGATGCTTGGATTTCTAGGCTCCATCTATGGTGTATTAACACATTATGGCCATGGCCCTGCACCGGTATTTTTCGGAAGTGGCTATGTTGATTTAAAATCATGGTGGTTGCGTGGATTGGAAATCGGTATCGTATTATTGGTGATTTACATGGGTGTTGGTGGATTGTGGATGAAGGTTATAGGTTATTATTAAAAATTAGGATCTTATTATGTTATCTACTTTGTCAAAAAAGATGCTCATGTGCCTGACTGGATTGTTTTTAGCGTTCTTTTTGCTGATTCACTTCCTAGGGAACTTACAGCTATTCTTGCCGCAGGAACAAGCACATTTACAATTTAATGCCTACTCACATTTTCTAGCGGGCAATATCTTGATCAAGATTATCTCCTATGTACTTTATGCCAGCATTATCCTTCATGCCTTAGATGGCCTTGTCATTACATTAAAAAATAAAAAGGAGGGAGCTGTTTATAAATCGGATCATCGCGGAAGAGCAAGCAAATGGTACTCGCGTAATATGGGAATTTTAGGTACTATAATTCTCATCTTTTTAGTTATCCATTTTCAGAATTTTTGGTATGTATACAAATTTGGTGCAACCCCGCTTGATGAGCGGGGGAACAAGGACTTATATGTTTTGGTCATCGCTGTCTTCCAACAATGGTGGTACGTCCTTATCTATGTATTATCTATGATAGCCTTGTGTTATCATCTTATTCACGGGATTCATAGCGCAATTCGAACCTTAGGATTATTTCATCCAAAATTTGTCAAATGGTTTAAGATCCTTGGCATTGGCTATTCGGTTATCATTAGTTTGGGCTTTGCCATGATGCCTGTTTATATATTCTTTACAGTAAACTAAAGCGGATAAATCATGATATTAAATTCAAAAATACCAGAAGGGCCATTGGATGAAAAATGGACACGCTATAAGAAGACTGCCAAATTAGTTAATCCCGCCAATCGCAAAAAATTGGATGTTATCGTGATTGGTACAGGGTTGGCGGGTAGTTCTATTGCAGCCTCCCTTGGCGAGATGGGGTATCAGGTGAAATCATTTTGTTTTCAGGACAGTCCGCGACGGGCGCATTCCGTCGCAGCGCAGGGCGGTGTAAATGCGGCAAAGAACTATAAAAATGATGGAGATAGCGTTTACAGGATGTTTGTCGATACCTTAAAAGGAGGGGATTTCCGTGCACGTGAAGCAAATGTATACCGCATGGCAGAATGCTCACTTAATTTGATCGATCAAGCTGTAGCCCAAGGAGTTCCTTTTGGACGAGAATACGGCGGCTATTTAAATAATCGCTCTTTTGGCGGCGTACAGGTAAGTCGGACGTTCTATGCAAGAGGCCAAACTGGGCAGCAGCTTCTTTTGGGTGCCTACCAGGCACTTATGCGCCAGGTAGGGAAGGGAACCGTGCAACTTTTTACACGACATGAGATGCTTGATGTTGTTGTTATCGATGGAAAGGCACGTGGTGTTATCGTACGTAATCTAGATACGGGCGATATTGAACGGCATGCGGCCCATACAGTTGTATTAGCAACAGGAGGTTATGGTAAAATATATTACCTATCGACCTTGGCCATGGGATGTAACGGTTCGGCAATCTGGCGCGCACATAAAAAGGGCGCATTAATGGCTTCTCCGAGCTGGATTCAGATTCACCCGACGTCCTTACCACAATCGGGCAGTTATCAGTCTAAATTAACCTTAATGTCGGAGTCTTTGCGCAATGACGGAAGAATATGGGTCCCCATGAAGGAAGGTGAGACGCGAGAACCCAACGCTATTCCAGAGGAAGAACGGGATTACTATTTAGAACGACGGTATCCCGCATTTGGAAATCTTGCCCCACGGGATATTTCCTCTCGGGCGGCAAAGGAACGGATCGATGCCGGTTTTGGGATTGGTCCACTCAAAAATGCTGTTTATCTTGATTTTGCGAAGGCTATTAGCGAACAGGGGAAACAGAAAATACAGGAAAAATATGGTAATCTATTTGACATGTATGAAAAGATTACGGGATATGATGCTTATAGCGTACCGATGATGATTTCACCGTCTGCACACTTTTCCATGGGCGGTTTATGGGTCGATTATGAGTTGATGACGAGTCTGCCAGGTTTATTTGCGCTTGGCGAAGCTAATTTTGCGGACCATGGTGCAAACAGACTTGGGGCAAACTCACTGCTTCAGGCATCTGTCGATGGCTATTTTATCGGTCCCTATACGATTGCCAATTATTTGGCAAACGATATTCATACGGGGAAAATTTCCACAGATCATATTGCGTTTGAACGTGCTGAAGAGGATGTTAGAAAACAAATCGACGTATTTTTGAAAATCAAAGGCAGTAAAACTGTGGATTATTTCCATAAAACACTGGGCAAAATACTCTATGACTATTGTGGGCTGGCACGTAATGAAAAAGGGCTTCGCTATGCTATTGAAGAAATTAGAAAGCTAAAACAAGAATTTTTCAAGGACGTTATTGTCAGCGGCGAGGCCGATACGTTAAATAGCGAACTGGAGAAAGCCGGACGTGTAGCAGACTATTTTGAGATTGGAGAACTGATGTGTTATGATGCATTGACGCGAAATGAATCCTGTGGAGCGCATTTTCGGGAAGAATATCAAACTGCAGACGGAGAGGCGCTACGTAACGATGCCGAATATCAATTTATTTCCGCTTGGTCATGGAAGGGAGAAAATGAAGAACCTGAGTTGGTCAAAGAACCGTTGACCTTTGAAGAAATACAACCAACTGTTAGGAGCTATAAATAAAATGAATGATTATGGATTTATATCTTAAAATATGGCGACAAAAGGATCGCAATGCTACAGGCAAATTAGTGACCTACACATTAACTGATCTCAATCCACATATGTCTTTTTTGGAAATGTTGGATACTTTAAATGAACAGTTGATAACAGAAGGAGACGAGCCCGTCGAGTTCGATCACGACTGTCGTGAAGGAATTTGCGGACAGTGCGGAATGATGATTAACGGCATTGCACATGGGCCCCTTAAACATACGACGACTTGCCAGTTACATTTACGTTCATTTAAAGACAAGGATACCATTACCATAGAACCTTTTCGTTCAGCCGCATTTCATATAAAAAAAGATCTGAAAGTGGATCGTTCCGCATTCGATCGAATTATTTCTTCCGGTGGATTTGTCTCTATCAATACGGGGCAGGCTCCAGATGCAACAGCCATTCCTATTTCTCATGAACTAGCTGAATCGGCCTTTGACTCGGCAGCCTGTATAGGTTGTGGTGCTTGTGTGGCGACGTGCAAAAACGGCAGCGCGGCCCTTTTTACCTCAGCAAAGATCACCCATATGGCACTATTACCACAAGGAAAGGAAGAGCGTAGTCAACGGGTATTAAATATGATCAAACAAATGGATAAGGAGTCCTTCGGTCATTGTTCAAATACAGAAGCCTGCGAGGTAGAGTGTCCACAAGGTATATCAGTACTGAATATCGCACGTATGAATTTTGAGTATAACAAGGCACTATTTTTTAAAAAGAAATAAAGACCAACGGTCGAAAAAAGTGGCACGATAGTTTCTTATATCGGATTTATAATAAAGACTGAAGCCATAAAAAGAGCTATACCGGATTGTTGAAGATGACTCACCTTATCCCTGAAAGTAGGGATTTGTAAGATTTTATGGTTAATAAATAGGTTTTTGTAGTAATTTTGAAAAAAGAAATTCATTAAGTTATAGCGATTGATATGAAGTGTAGTAGGTTGTTTGTGGTACTTTTCATTTGTAGTATAGTGTTTAGTGTAACCGCATGTAAGGATTTTTCAAACAAAGTCTTGGGAAAAGGCGAACTGAAGGACACACTTACGGAGAAATTGGTTGTTAAGGAAAAAATACCACATTTGTTGAATAGGTGGGATTCGCTTCAGAAAAATCAGATACACTTTACAGTAGATAGTCTGCACCCTGTTCCGATCAAACAACAAAAACGTGAGCTAAAGGACTCCCTGCGGAAAGCATTTGATAAGCAACCAAAACATATTTATTTGACTTTTGATGATGGCCCATTAATTGGTAGTGCTTTTATTGATTCTATTGCGAAAGAAAAAAACATTAAAGTGAGTGTATTCTTGATTGGTAAACATGCAAATATGAGCAAAGGAAGAAAACGCGATCTTGCCCGTTATGAATCCAATCCGCTTATAGCCTGTTATAATCACAGCTATACCCACGCAAACAATCAATATTCAAGATTTTATAGTAACCCCCAAAATGCTTTTGCTGATTTTGAAAAGAATGAAAAAGATCTCCATTTAAAACATAAAATTGTTCGGCTTCCAGGAAGGAATATTTGGATATATGATAATGTTCGTAAGATTGACCTTAAGAATGGATCCAGCACAGCCGATCTATTGCATAAGAACGGATATACAATTTATGGCTGGGATGTCGAGTGGCGGCTTAATAGCGTTACTGGTACGCCCATACAGAGCCAAGAGTCTACCTTGTCTCATATCCGAAATTATATGAACAACAAAAGCTCAATGGTACCTAATAATGTTGTTTTCTTAATGCATGATGATATGTTTCAAACGCGAAAAGGGCAGCAGGAGTTATCCACTTTAATTGATGCATTAAAAAAAGAAGGCTACCAGTTTGAATTGATGCAAGATTATCCGATTAAGTATTAGATAGGTTCGTCAGCTGTCATCTCATCAAAACCCATTTCTTTTGCAATCTGATGAGCACCAAGAATTAATTTACCGCCAATTCCCTGTCCTTGAAACTGAGGTAGCACAGCGACAGGAGCCAAGGCAAGAGAATCGGATGTTTTTTGATTCTCTTTATCGATAATCTTCACTTTTGTCAGGAGTATATAGCCTGCTATTTCTCCTTCAGCTTCAGCTACCATTGACAGTTGTGGTATAAATTCTGCTGTCCTTCTTAGTTTTTCTACTAAAATGTGCTCTTGATGATCGCTATACTGTTCGTTTTCAAAGGCGAGTCGGATCAGTTCGAATACAATCGTTGTGTCACTTGACTTTTCTGTCCTAATATTTACAGTCATAGTTTTTTTGTAGATACAACTATTTCTTCGCTATTAATAAAGCCGTTTTTGGCCCCATTATTTGTAGGTACATAGTTGTTTAGAAAAAATCAATTATAGATCTAATTATATAGGATAAATATGCGTATTAATATTTGAAAAATTGATAATATAGTTTCTAAATGATAAAAAGTACTTTTCCTCAGGACTTTCTATTTGCAGTGTTTTACTAGTTCTTTGATCTTGCGTTGAGTAGCAAAAGCGCTGGAAACAATTTTGAGAAAATGAATTTACAATTGATTTGTTTTTCAATAAATTATCTGATTACCAATCACTTAATAACAATAGTGTTAAATAGTGTAAAAATAACACTTGCAATGTATATTTATTTTCGTATTTTCATGTTAAATAAACAATTATAAATCGCCTCCAGTAGACACCTAAACCGATACGTCTTAGAGGTAAAAAAAATAACTAATTAAACACAAAATTTAAACAATTAAACAGTTTTTATGATTAACTGCCATTATTTCTCAAATCAATGGAAGAGAGCGTTTTGGACTGGATCATTGTGCTCATTAGTGGCCTTGAGTCCCCAAATCGTCGATGCTACAACCCTCGCAAGCTATGGAATTCTCTTTCAGCAGGAGCAAAGTGTTTCTGGAACGGTGCATGATGAATCTGGAATGCCAATTCCTGGAGTAACAGTTTCCGTCAATGGAACAAAGTTAGTAACTAAAACCGACGTTCAAGGTAGATACAAGTTAGACAAAGTCCCCGCAAGTGCGATTATTAATTTCCGGATGGTCGGCAAACAATCTATGGATGAAGCTGTAAAAGGAAGACAGACCATCGATATCACACTTCTTAATTCGGAATCGAATCTCGAAGAAGTCGTTGTTGTTGGTTACGGAAAGCAACGCAAAGAGACTGTCACCGGTGCCGTAGCCACTGTGAAGGGAAGCGATCTAGCACAATCACCGGCATTGAACGTTTCCAATGCATTAACAGGACGCGTCCCGGGCGTTACAGCAACCAACGGGAGCGCCGAGCCTGGCTACGATGGTTCCAATATCAAAATCCGGGGAACGAATACACTGGGTAATAGCAGTCCCTTAGTCGTTATTGATGGAGTTCCTGCGCGTGAAGGAGGAATTGATCGTATTAATCCCCGAGATATAGAAAATATCTCGGTTCTAAAAGATGCTTCTGCTGCTATTTATGGAGCCAGGGCAGCCAATGGGGTTATTCTCGTTACGACAAGAAGAGGAAAAACAGGAAAACCGCAGTTTTCCTATACGTTCAACCAAGGGTATTCCCAACCTACCGTTATTCCTAAATTAACAGATGCCTCCCAGTTTGCGGCAATTAGAAATGAACTCGAAATTTATAACCTCCCTGTTGAAGAATGGTCTGCTGCTTATACAGCGATCAACGAGAAAGGCAGTTACAATAAACAAGGTGGAGGAGTTTTGGATGCTCCGTTTAAACCAGAAGATATCCAAAAGTTCAAAGACGGATCAGATCCTTGGGGGCATCCCAATACTGACTGGTATAAAGCTACGCTAAAAAACTGGTCACCTCAACAGCGCCACAACCTCCAAATCAATGGCGGTACTGAGGATGTCAAGTATTTGATGTCTTTGGGGTATCAAAATCAGGATGCCTACTATAAAAATTCGGCTACAGGTTATAAACAGTATGACTTAAGGATCAATCTGGACGCCAATATAAGTCAGTATATCAAAACACAATTTGGTGTTTTAGGAAGACAGGAAAACCGAAATTTCCCCACCAAGAGTGCTGGCACGGTCTTTAGAATGCTGATGCGGGGAAATCCAACACAACCAGCAATATGGCCGAATGGAATGCCGGGACCAGATATCGAAAATGGCGAAAACCCCGTGGTAATTACGACCAATGCGACAGGTTACGATCACGATAAACGCTACTATTTTCAAACAAATGGTCAGGTTGAGATTACAAATCCCTGGATAGATGGTCTTAAATTAACGCTTAATGCCTCTGTCGACAAATATGTAAAAAATCAAAAAACATGGGTTACACCCTGGACTTTGTATTCTTGGCAGGGCGCTTATGAGGCCGATGGCAGCACACCACAACTGGTTCCTGGAAGACGTGGGCCTGCCGATCCAAATTTAAACCAAAGCAATGAAGATCAACTGAATATCTTACTTGGTGGAATCTTAAGCTTTGAGCGGAAATTTGGTGACCATCAGGTAAATGCTATAGCCGGTATCAACAGAGAAACAATTGATAATGATAAATTCAGCGCGTATCGTCGCTATTTTCTTTCAAATGCGATCGACTATCTTTTTGCCGGTGGAGAACAGGAAAAAAATAACGATGGATCTGCATGGAAAAGAGCGCGGCTAAATTACTTTGGGCGATTTGGCTATAATTATAAAAGCAAGTATATCGCAGAATTCCTTTGGCGTTATGACGGATCGTATATGTTCCCTGAAAGTGAACGGTTCGGTTTCTTTCCAGGTGCCATGGCGGGATGGGTCGTGTCGGAAGAGAATTTCTGGAAGGAAAATGTCCCTGTAATTAATTATTTCAAGATCCGTGCGTCATATGGCCAGATGGGTAATGACAACATCTACTATGATGATAAGTTACAAGAATATCAATATTTTTCAACCTATTCCTTTGGTACTTATATCGTCAATGATAAGCTAGCCAAAACCCTTTTTGAAAGCCGTGTTCCTAACGAGATGATTACTTGGGAGGTTGCCAATAACTATAATTTAGGGTTTGATTTTCAATTTTTACAAGGAAAGCTGAATTTCGAGTTTGATATTTTTAAAAATCGCCGTAATTCCATTCTGTGGAGAAAAAATGCATCAATACCACAAAGTACAGGGATGACATTACCGGCAGAAAATATTGGTAAAGTGGATAACAAGGGTTGGGAATTTAACTTAGGTTATCGTGGCAAGGTAGGAGATTTGGGGTACACGGTAGGTGTGAATGGTGGTTATGCTAAAAACAAAATTATCTTCTGGGATGAAGCCCCGGGCGCACCTGCATGGCAGCAAAGTACAGGTAAACCTATCAAAACGGATATTTATTATGTCTATGACGGCGTATTCCGTGACATGGAAGATATCGCCAACAATAAATTGGACTATAGTGCCATTACGAAAACTTTACGCCCTGGAGATATGAAATATAAAGATTTCAATGGTGACGGAAAGATTACCCCGGATGACAAAGTAAGGCGAGACAAGAATAGTGACCCAACATTTCAGGGAGGTTTCAATTTTAGTCTGACCTATAAGGATTTTGACTTATCGGTACTATTTCAAGGAGCTACAGGAGGAGAGATACGTGTAGGAACAGATGAATCTGGATCTATCGGAAATTTTGTGGAAGAATTCTATGATAAACGCTGGAGCATCAGTAACCCAAGTAGCGTTTATCCACGTTTGACAGACCGTGGCAATCAATATTATTCTTATAACAATACCTATTGGATGCGGAGCACCGATTATTTGCGGCTTAAAAATGTAGAAATAGGATATAATCTGGCCTCAAGCATTTGTAGTAAAATTGGCATTGGTTCTTTACGGCTATATGCAAATGGCATGAACTTAATGACGTGGAGTAAGATCAAAATGTATGACCCAGAAGCCGTTAATGCATTAGGGCAATATTATCCGCAGGCAAGATTGATTAATTTTGGCGCATTATTATCGTTCTAACCAACTGTCATATTAAGAACTTAACGAAGAATAAAAATGAAAAAAATTAAGAATATATCACTTATACTACTTGTACTTTCTGCATCATTACAAGCTTGCAATGATGATTTTGTGAGCACGAAGCCACTCAGTGAAGTTCCACAGGAGATCGTTTGGTCGGATGCTGGTTTGTCTGAGGCTTTCGTGACAGAAATCTATAACGGTTTTGGAGTAGGAGGATTTTATGAGCAAGAAATGGCATCCATGACCGACGAAGCCTTATTTACACACCCTAATCGGGGCATAAATACCGTGACCGAATCTCGATCAAATCCAGCTGATCAAGGCTATATTATGGATACTTACGAATACGGTCGCATGTATACGCGCATCCGGGCAACTAACATTGCCATCTCCAATTTGAGTGCACCCAAGTTTGACAAAGCAAAAGCCGATAAGCTGTTAGGCGAAGCCTATTTCATGCGTGGGTATTATTATCAACAGCTCTTACGCTTTTATGGTGGCATCCCCATCGATAATAAGATATATACATTGAACGATAAAGACTATATGGTTCCGAGGAATAGCTATGAGGAGTGTGTCAATGCCATCGTGAAAGATCTAGACAGCGCAGCTCTTTTGTTAAAGGGCAGTTCATCAACAAAGGGACGTGCAAATGAAACTGCAGTATTGGCCTTAAAATCAAGGGTATTACTCTATGCTGCCAGCGATCTCCACGATGCGGGTAAAGCCAAAGCAAAATCAACATTATTGGCAGGGTATAAGAATCCAGAATATCTAATGTACACGAGTGGCAATCAGGTGGAGCGTTGGACAAAAGCAAAAGCCGCAGCAAAAGCCGTACTGGATCATACAGAATTCGCCTATAAGTTAGACCTAACTCAACCCGCTTCGCCTAATGAGGGTACTGCCAACTATATGGCCGTATCGTTAGGAGGGGGGAGCAAGACAGTTGATTTTACAGCAGGAAAAGATATTATTCTGGGGAGATTCTTTATTGACGAAAAGGACGAACGTGGTGGCTGGGTAGGGCGAGACAACGGTCCAAATGGCTATCATAACTGGGCCGGAAATACACCGATACAACTCTTGGTAGACGACTACGAGACTATTGATGGCCAAAAATTCAGTTGGTCAAATCCTACTATGGCAGCCAGCCCTTATCAAAATCGTGACCCACGTTTAAAGGCAACAATTTTATACGACGGTGCGGATTGGAAACCTAGGACAGCCGATGTCGCGGAAAGAGATAAGGCGAATCAAATCCAAACAGGTCAATACGAAATAATGAATGCCAAAGGACAAAAAGTTATCCAATTTGGCCTTGACACAAGAAAAAGCCCGATTGAAGATTGGAATGGTTCACGGACAGGATATTATATTCGTAAATTTACAGATCCGGACCCTACAATGCAGGATCAAAACACAAGACAGCGCATTCCCTGGCCAATGTTTCGCTATACAGAGGCGATATTGAACTATGTAGAAGCATGTCTTGAATTAGGAGAAGAGAATGAAGCTAAAACATGGTTAAACAAAATCCGCTTTAGAGCTGGAATGCCTGCAATTCCAACCGCCGAAACCGGAGCGGGTCTAAAAGCACGTTATAGAAACGAGCGCCGCATTGAATTAGCCTACGAGGAGCATCGCTTCTTTGACGCGCGACGTTGGATGATAGCCGCGGAAACTCTAGGTCGTAAAGCAAATATTATAAACATCACGGGAACCCTTAAGGCGGGTAAAAATGTAACTCTTTATCAATATAATCCCGATAACTATACCTATACCTATACGGTATCCAATATTGATCCAGGTATCGAAAATAGGAACTGGGATGACAAGATGTACTACACGTCTTTACATCGCGATGAGGTTAATCGAAATACGAAATTGATCCAAAATCCAGGTTACTAGTATTTAAAGAAGCTGTCCAAATGTGCAGTGCCCCCAGAAAATGTCTAACTTTTTGGGGGCACTGCATTTTTTTGGACAGCTTTTTTTGCGGCTAATTTTTATACGTTTTGAATAGGTCCAATTTTAGTAACTATGCTGTATTGATAAGCGACAGGAATAAGTTTCAGTATATGCTGCTAGTGGCGGCAATATGCCTTAGATACCTATTGTGTTCGTACCTGCTTCGGACAAGCTTCGGAGCTCACCAGATAAGGATTAGCTATTGGCCAGTTCCTGACCAGTATTTTCCTGTTCGGAGACTGGTCAATGACTGTTCAGCATCTGTACGGAATCTATTGATGATCCGAAGAAAGTACGAAGCAGGTACGAAGCAAAGGGCTTCCCACTCGCTTATTTTGGGTATTTTTCATCGAATTTCACCATAGCTCTTTGGACAGGTTGAAACTTTATCTGCAATTCAAAAATAGTTTCCACAAAACGGGTGACTAACTTTTCGGACACACGGATTATATAATTACTTTTTCTGCTGACTTATATTAGGTAATAGCCCTGTAACTACTCCGATTAATGGAAGATAAGCACAGATATTAAATACATATTCGATTGAGGTTTGATCTGCAAGCCAGCCCAGAACTGCTGAACCAATTCCCCCCATACCAAAAGCAAAGCCAAAAAATAAACCAGCAATCATTCCGACCTTTCCTGGGATGAGTTCTGTCGCATAGACCAAGATAGCAGAGAATGCAGACGATATAATAAGACCTATTAAAATAGCGAGGATAATGGTTAGCCCTAGACCGACATGTGGCAATAGTAATGTGAACGGAGCCGCTCCGAGAATCGATACCCAGATAATTAGTTTACGCCCATAGCGATCTCCCAATGGGCCCCCTAATATAGTTCCCGCAGCTACAGAAGCAAGAAATATAAATAAGTATATCTGAGATTCCTGAACCGAAACATGGAATTTATTGATCAAATAGAAGGTGAAATAACTGGTCATGGAAGCCATGTAAAAATATTTGGAAAAAATGAGTACCAATAAAATTACAAGTGCAAATACTACTTTTGATTTTGGCAGGTCGGCTTTTGAAGCACCAACAGCAGTTGTTTGTGTCTTAGGCTTGAGATGTATTTGATACCAATTACCGACATAAGTAAGAATCATAACGGCTACAATGGCCAATACGCCAAACACACCAATGTATTGTTGGCCCAAAGGGATCACAATAAGCGCTACAAGAAGGGGACCTATCGCACCACCAGCATTACCACCGACTTGGAAGATAGACTGGGCGAGCCCCTTTTTGCCTCCGGAAGCTAAATGAGCAACTCGAGAAGCTTCAGGATGAAATATAGATGAACCCATCCCAATAAGACTTACAGAAAGGAGAATGTAGATAAAGTTTGACGCAAAAGAAATGCATATCAATCCTGCTAAAGAGAAAAGCATACCGACAGCGAGTGATCGTGGTGTAGGGTTTTTATCTGTATACAAACCAACGAAGGGCTGCAAAATAGAAGCAGTAAGCTGAAAAACCAACGTTATAATACCAATTTGGGTAAAACTAAGTGCATAATTTGATTTTAACATGGGATATACTGCTGGGATGACCGACTGAATCAAGTCATTGAGCAAATGTGAAAGACTAATCGCAAATAAAATCGGATAGACGGTTTCGGAGCTTTTCCAAGATCCACTCGGGTTTAATGATTGTGTTTTCATAAAAGAAATATTCATCAGGTCATCTGATGTTTTAATTGATAAATATAGAGTATATTGAGATTGATAATTTGCATTTGCTATAGGAAAATTACAGCTGTTGGATAATTCGGTTAGCAATATCAACAGCTTTTTTCACTTCTTTATCTTTGATTGCCAACATCAGTTCCTCGTGTTGCTGTTGTGAAGTTAAGAAGGGTACTGTATCCTTATAAATAGTCATGAAGAACTTATTGACATGTTCAGATAAAGTTGTATATAAAGCGGTCAAAATACTATTTCCACATGATTCAGCAATCGCACTGTGAAAGGCAATATCGGCATCCACGCACGCCATCAAATTTCCCATTTCGGCATATTTCGCTCTATTTTTGAGCGCTTGAGCCATATCCTTGAGGCCTTTCGAAGTACGATTTACGGCAGCTTTTTCAATAATTCGCAATTCCAATACGTGTCTAACTTCAAAAATATCGTTAAAATTGGCTTTTTCAATTTTTGAGTCAAGAGCATGATGACCTGTGCTACTTTTAACAAAAGTACCAAGACCTTGTTGTACATTGAGATAGCCTGATTGACTTAAATATTTGACCGCCTCACGAATGCTGGATCTGCCCACAGCAAATTGTTTCATCAATTCTGGTTCCGTAGGAAGTTTAGATTCTACCGGAAATTCACCTAATTTGATTTTTTCTTCTATTGCCGCGGCAACTTCCTCTGCCAAGGATCTTCGTACGATAGCTTCAGTCTTCATATAGTCATATCATCTGATGATTGCAAAGGTAGTAGAATTTTTTGAATTCTTATTTATTTTCAAAAATTTGATCAAACCAACCGAATATTGTTACGACTACATCAGATATTTATTACAGTGTTTACTGTGTTAAATTTATTGGCAGTTTTAGGTTAATTAACAGTGAGGCTGGTCCTCCAATGTATTTATCTAAAACTTAGTAACATGAAAAAATTAATGATGAGCGCCGTAGCCTTGGCTTTAATGTCATCTGCTACTTTTGCGAAAACGGGGCCAAAAGCGGCCGACAACAGCCTTGTTGAAAAATCAACGATTTACAAATCACAAACTGGAAAAGCTAATTTGAATATCGTGAGCGACGCCAAAGAGATCAAGCTCGGAAAGTCTCGTACGCTATGTAGATTGACGATGAGTATCTATAATACAAGCGGTCAGTTGATCGAAACTCAGGTTCTCACGTACACCAGCTATGGAGCCAATGATATGTATTATAGCAGCTGCGGAGCATGGTTTAGTGCTACCATTCAGAATTATCAAAACTATTATGGTAATCCGAATCATTAAGTATCAACTAATCAAACGATGTAACGGGGCTAGCATGCCCCGTTTTCATTTTTCCACAATTCAACCAAAAGGAAACTTCTATTGACGATCCTAATACGACAATGAAGATGCTACTGTATGCAAACATGCGATAGGGCTGACAGCTGATGATGTTAGAAAAGCGAGATACCGCTTAGTAAAAATAAATTGATCGTATTCGG
>NZ_DJTD01000036.1:0-28565 GCF_002440385.1 Sphingobacterium sp. UBA6317
TTGTTTTGTTTGGTTTTTGGTTTAAAAATAAAGTGATTATTGTGATTTTTGTATTTGTTTTCGTGAAATTATGTAAAAAAATCATAAAAAATAAAATAACATGGTATTTTTTTAATAAAAAGACTTTATATTTGAAAAAATTATAAGAGAAAGTAGGTTTTTGTTTTGTTCTTGTATTTTTTTAACAATTTTATTAATGTATTGAAAACACTAATCAGTTTAAACAAATGAAAAAAATTATTCCACTCATTGTTCTAGTTCTTTTGGGAGTATTAGGACTTGTATTTCCCTCGATTGACTTGTCTGACTTAAACAAGACAGAATTTGATACGGGAGATACGGCCTGGCTGTTGACTTCTTCTGCATTGGTGTTGATTATGACACCTGGACTTGCCTTTTTTTACGGCGGTATGGTTAGCAAGAAGAATGTAATTTCAACGATGATGCAAAGCTTTATATGTATGTGTTTAATGACAATCCTTTGGGTCATTGTTGGCTTTAGTTTAGCTTTCGGCGATGATATCGGTGGTATTGTGGGTGATCCGCGTACATTTTTTATGATGAAAGGTACATTAGGGAATGTTGCTTGGGGAGCGCTTCCCACTATACCTTTGGTTTTGTTTGCCATGTTTCAATTGAAGTTTGCGATTATCACACCGGCATTAATTACTGGGGCTTTTGCGGAACGTATTCGTTTCAATTCATTTATGCTATTCATTATCCTATTCAGTATTTTTATTTATATGCCATTGGCACATGCTACTTGGCATCCAGAAGGTATATTGGCAAAATTTGGTGTTCTTGATTTTGCCGGTGGTACAGTTGTGCACATGTCAGCTGGTTGGGCAGCGTTGGCAGCTGCTATTTATTTAAAAGGACGTAAGACGCAAAGTCATAATCCCGCACGTATAAGCTATGTGATATTGGGTACAGCACTCCTGTGGTTTGGCTGGTTTGGATTTAATGCCGGTTCTGCTGGTGGAGCAAATTCGTTGGCAGCATATGCTTTTGCGACCACAACTACTGCATCGGCCATGGCCGCCATAGCATGGATATTTGTTGATATCATACGTGGAAAAAAACCTTCAGCAATGGGGGCGTGTATCGGTGCCGTTGTTGGTTTGGTTGCGATTACTCCAGCAGCTGGTTTTGTCAGTATTCCACATGCGATGATCATTGGTTTGGTTGGTGCTTTGGTTAGTAATCTGGTTGTATATCTGAGAAGCAAAACAAGTATAGACGATACGTTGGATGTGTTCCCTTGTCACGGGGTAGGCGGTATGGTTGGTATGGTACTTACCGGTGTGTTTGCTCACCATAATGTTAATCCACTTGTTGTGGACAATGGCCTATTTTTTGGCGAGACGAAATTGTTTTTTGTCCATATGGTCGCGTTATTTGCGGTGTCATTTTTTGCCTTCGTGGGTTCATTGGTACTATTGAAGATCACCGATCTTATCGCTCCATTGCGCGTCGAAGAAACAGATGAAGAGCTTGGCTTGGATGTTTCTCAACATGCAGAAGCATTGTAAACCATTCGTAGCATAACGCTCCATTTATCCCAAACAATCTACTGCTTCGCGGTACATTATTTGGGATATTTTTTGCATTTTTGTCCTGCCAGGAGAAGAGTGTATCTTGTTATACACTATTTTCGGCAACTATGCCTCTAAAAAGATGTTCAATGACTACTGAGATTAAAGATACTTTGCGTTCTGATTTTGAAAAAATGATGCGTTATTGCCTCCAGAAAAATGGTGATTTCGGTTTTAACCTGTTTGGCGAATATGCTGTATCTGTATTAAATTTCTATGTCGGAAGTTCAATTTTGCCGCTTAACGAAAAACGTGAAGCTGCATTTTTCCTTACGAACCTTTACAATGCAGGTATTAGAAATGCAATTACCCCAGAGGATATTGAAGAAATAGCCGATGTGCTCTCGCAGGACAAGACGTTAAACTATCAGCTATTGGCCCCTATCTTTAACTAAGGTTTGATCTATACAGGATTAGTGCTTGGTCCACACCAGATCTCCTGTTTTATATCCACATTGGAGGGCATAGGTTAAAAATTCATTTCTTATTTTATCTGGAATTTCCCTTTCACGGCCCAAAATCCACATATAGTCGAGGTTGTCTCCAAAAATAAGTGCATATTTATAATCCGATGTTATTTTTACGATATTATAGCCACTGTAAAACGGTCCAAAGAACGACACTTTAAGTGCACCTTCATTGGGGCTGTTGACAAATTTAGCTTTTCCGATAGACTGTTTCCAGCGTTCTTTGTCTTCGGAGTACCCTTGGTTATTGACACGTATTGTACCATTTTTATTTTTGCTGTATTCTGCCGAAACTTGACTTAAGCCTTTTTCCCAATAAAAATCGAGTCTAGCTATTTCATACCATTTTCCAAGGTATTTATCCAAGTCAAACGGATCGACGACGTCAGGTCGCGAGATGACGGGCTTAAAGGCATTATAGGCCACAGCGCTAAGTGCGACGCCAGCTAACAGTAACAGTGATTTTTTCTTATCCATGTTCATCTTTCGAATATATATTGTTAAAACAACAATTTTGATACCAATAAGGTTTACACATACCGCGCTATTTTGCTAATTTTGTTGACTAAAATTTGTATCGGTGTATTCAAGGGAAGAGATAAAACAATTAAAACAGTTATTCTGGACGAAGTTTGGCCAATTTATGGCTTTACATACTTCTGCAGATGGGGATAAGGTAAATTGGATCAACTACAAGACAGGCATTAAGCATTTATACTTCAAAATGGATGCGGATAACAAAGTGGCAACTGTTGCGATACAGTGGTCACAACCTGATGCTGGACTGAGGGCATTGATGGCAGAACAATTTTTTCAGTTTAAAGCGTTGTTGCAGGATCTTCTTGAAGAGGAGTGGATTTGGGACATGGACGGAACGGACGAATATGGGAAACCGATTTGTCGGATCTACACAAGCTTAACAGGTTACAGCGTTTTTAAAGAGACAGACTGGGCTGAGCTCATTTCTTTTTTTAAGCCTCGAATAATTGCGCTGGATGAGTTTTGGTCCTCAGCGAAGTATACCTTCGATATTTTCAAATAATTAACATTTAGTATAGTAAGATGAGTTATTACAGGTTTGATTCCGCTTTTCAACTCCAGTTTGTGGAGAGAACAGCGTTTTTTACAGGTAAGAACTTCGTCATCATTTAAAACAACAATCTAATGAAAAAAATGATTAAGGGTTTGCTGGCAATGGCAATGTGTTTTCAGCTTTCTTCGGTATTTGCGTGGGGTACAACGGGACATCGTGTCGTGGCCGAAATTGCGGAACGCCATTTGACAAAAAAAGCCAAAAAAAATATAGGGAAAATTATTGGAAAACAGAAACTGGCTTATTGGGCCAACTGGGGCGATTTTATTAAATCAGATCCCAATCCTGAATTTAAAAAACTGGGAAATTCCCATTTTATCAATTTAAACTCGAATTTACCCTGGGCTGATTTTCAATTGGGTTTGGAAAGTTCAGCCGACGAGAATCTTTATAAGACAGCGCTACGTATTGAGAAGTCGTTTGCAGATAAAACTCTTCCAATGGATCAGCAAAAGCAAAACCTGTATTTCTTGATCCATATTTTGGGCGATGCGCATCAACCCATGCACGTTAGCCGTGCTGAGGATCAGGGAGGCAATAAGATTGAAGTAAGCTGGTTTGGAAAAAATTCGAATATTCATCGTGTATGGGATAGCGATTTGGTTGATAATGAGAAGTATAGTTACACCGAGTTTGCAACTGTTTTAGATGTGAACAATGAAAAAGAGAATGCGCAGTTAGCGGCTGGAGAACTCTCGAATTGGTTGTATGAATCAAATCAATTAGCTGAAAAGATTTATGCTGACGTAGCTAATAACGCCAATTTATCGTACACTTATGTCTATCAAAACAAGGATATTATGGAGCAATGTATGCTCAAAGGTGGTTTACGCCTTGCCAAAGTGTTAAATCGGATTTTTGGTTAATGTAGCGGGGCTATCACTTCACACAAACAGGGCTATCCATTTTGGATAGCCCTGTTTGTTTCATGCCAGACGTATTCCTTACAGTACCGTTTAAGTTATTCGCTTATCAAAGAAGCTGGCCTCACAGTTTGGATATCTTCCTAATTTAGGTCAGCCCGACGTTGCGATCAAATTGATTGTATGCTTTCAGTTAAACAATGTCCGTAGCTTAATTGTTTCCTGTGTATTAAATCGATTTCAATGACTATCCAACAATTATTTAAGAAAATTGTTCCCTTTGCCAAACCTTATCGTCAGCTGATTATTTATACGTTGCTATTAACGGTAGTGGGGTCTTTCGCGGCGCAAATAAACGCTTTTATTTTACGTTATACCGTCGATCAAATTAATGAGCTGATGGTCGCCAAGGAGCCTTTATCGAAAGGCATGTATCTTGTTGGTATAATTAGTATTATTTTACTAATTAAAGAAATAGTCTACGCTTTTGTGCAATTTGGTCAGAAATTTTACGGGGAGAAACTTCGCATTTATATCGCACGTGACTTTTCTCAATCCATTGTAAACCGTATTTTAACCTATAAGTTAGCCTTCTATACCTCAAGCGACAATGAAAGTGGAAAATTGGCTACCCGGATAGATGCCGGGATCAGTTCGTTGACACGTCTGGTCCAAAATTTCTTTATTGATATTCTGCCTTTGTTTGCCAATGCAATCATTGCATTAATCTGTATGTTCTACGCTAATGTATACGTAGGTCTAGTGGGATTGGCTGTTATTCCCTTGTATCTTTATATTAGTCAGACCCAAGCCTCTAGATTGACGGGCTTTAGGAGACAGATGCGCAAATACCGGGAGTCGAAAAATAATCGGATCATTAGTTTGATCGATTCAATTCTGGTAATTAAGTCTTTCGTTCGAGAGCCAGAAGAAGCGAAACGTCATGAAAAGATTCAATATGAAATGACTGAGAATCAAATGGAAACTCGAAAAACAAGTTTTTTTTACGATAGCATTAAAAATTTCGTAGAACAGATTGCCGTTGTCATAATTATTGTTTTAACGGCCTATCTTGTTCTCTCGGGCCAAATTACCATTGGTGCGATTATGTTTCATATTATGTTATTTAATAACGTTTCGGCACCGATTCGTCAGCTGCACCGGATTTATGATGAAGTAAACGATGCCCTGGTCTATTCGGAATCTTTCTTTGAAATTTTGGAATCTGACGAGTATATAGAATCAAAGGGAGATTATAAGCCGGCACAGATAAAAGGACATTTGGCGTTACGGAATGTATTTTTTGAATATCCGAATGGGACGGTTGCTTTAAAGGATGTAAATTTTGAGATCAAGCCAAATGAAATTACGGCATTAGTGGGGTTGAGTGGAGCCGGGAAAAGTACGATTATCAACTTATTGGATAAATTTTATGAACCCACCAGTGGGCAAATTTTTTTGGATGGGGTAGACTTGGCAAAATACGATACAGCGTTTCTCCGTCGACATATCGGTATGGTATTGCAACGGAATCATATTTTTAAAGGAACTATCTTTGAAAATATTGAATATGGTAAAATGGGAAGTTCCAGGGAAGAGATCATTGAAGCGGCCAAAAAGGCCTATATCCATGAGCAGATTATGGATTTGCCCAAAGGTTACGATTCAGATGCGCAATCGCTGTCAGGGGGGCAGCAGCAGCGGATCGCTATAGCTCGTTTGTTTTTAAAAAATCCACCGATTATTTTTCTCGACGAGCCTACGGCTAATTTGGACGCCATTGCGACCGAACAGATTAAAAATAGTTTGGATGCCATAAAGAAAGACCGTACAGTAATTATCGTTTCCCACAGTATCTCCCAGATCATTGATTCCAATGCTATTGTGGTCATGGAAAAGGGGATGGTGGTGGAGAAAGGACAACATGAAGATCTTTACGCACATAAAGGAACCTATTATGATATTTTCTCGGCAATGGCCAACAGCTTAAACCTGAGTAAAATAAGCAGAACATTACAAGCAGATAAAAGATAGGGGATTATTAACTTGTGCGACTATGGAGTATCATGCCAATGACCACCAATACAATACCCATACAGGAATATACATTTGGAAGTGCCGCCTGCAAGAAGAGAATTTCGCCTAGCAGCGTAAAAATAACTTCCATGGCCTGTGTTGCCTCTACAGCTGCTAAGGATTTATGATCGTGATGAACGAAATCAGTAGCTGAGAAAAATAAAAGTGTTGCAATCACCCCAGAACAAATGGCCACTAAAAAGGTTTGGAAGAGCTGGCTATCAGTTGGTAAACCATGATCAGAATAGCCAAATAGACTCAGGATAATCCAAAATGGCATACTACAGAGCGTCATCCCGAGCGTGCGTTGAAAAGCATCTAACCTATTATTTGATATTTTCATCATTTTACGGTTACCTAAGGGGTAGGCGATGGCACCGATCAATACAGGGATGGTTCCCAATAACATGCTGTTTAAGGAGGTTGACTGGGCTTCTGAAATTTGCATCAAAAGAATACCTAAAAAAATTAGAATGGAGAAGAGGAGTGAAGCTTTTGATATGCTTTTTCGCTGACCTTTCTTTTCGAGCAACGGACCAATAAACATGCCGGCTATAATGGTGAATTCGAAAGTGCTGGCTACGAGCCAAGATGGGCCATAATTTGCGCCATAGGTAAGCGCCGCATAGAACAATCCGAATCCGATGGTACTCCAAAGAAGCCATTGCCAGAGCTTGGATCTGATTTCTTTAAGTAAATCGATGAGGTTTCCTCTTATGGCAACAATGATAAGTAAGACTGGGAGCATCCAAATAAACCGTAAGGAGGCTGTCCATTGCCAGCTTCCACCGGACACGGCCATAATGCGGTTTAGAACGAAGGTACTGGCAAAAAATAAGGCGGCTAGCGTTCCTAAAAAAAGTGCATTTTTTTTATTCTTTTTTATTGTAAATTGGATTGGCATAAATAAGTGGAATGCGATGTATACTTAACTTTGTGAAAGTAAGCAAATGTCCGTTTAAATGAAAATGAAACAAAAACTAATTGATTTTTATCGCGATTTTCTCATTTAAAATTCCTTATTTTGCCTAATCAATAAAACAAGTAGTAAGAAAATTAATCAAGATGATTATACAACCAAGAACTAGAGGTTTTATTTGTTTAACCTCGCATCCAAAAGGGGCTGCGCAAAACATTAAAAATCAAATTGAATACGTGAAATCCAAAGGTGAGATCGCGAATGGTCCAAAGAAAGTATTGGTAATCGGTGCTTCTACTGGATTTGGTATTGCATCTCGGATTTCTGCAGCATTTGGTTCTGGAGCTGCTACAATCGGTGTATTTTTTGAAAAACCTGCGGCAGAAGGCAAGCCCGGGACTGCCGGATGGTACAATTCCGCAGCTTTTGAGAAAGAAGCCCATGAGGCGGGATTATATGCCAAAAGTATCAATGGTGACGCTTTTTCGGACGAAGTGAAAAAACAAACTATCGAACTTATTAAAAAGGATCTGGGACAGGTTGATTTAGTGGTTTACAGTTTGGCATCACCACGCCGTACGCATCCAAAAACGGGGGTAGCACATGCTTCTGTTTTGAAACCGATACAAGAACCATTTACCAACAAAACGGTAGATTTCCATACGGGTGTAATTTCAGATATTACCATTCAGCCTGTTGAAAATGAAGAAGATATTGCGAATACTGTAGCTGTTATGGGTGGAGAAGACTGGAAGTTTTGGATCGAAGATCTTAAAGCTGCTGGTGTGTTAGCTGATGGAGCGAAAACAGTTGCCTATTCTTACATAGGTCCTGAACTTACTTATCCAATTTACCGTAATGGTACGATTGGTCGTGCGAAGGATGATTTAGAAGGAACAGTGCCTGCCATAAACGCGATTTTGAGCGATATTAATGGTGTATCTTATGTATCGGTGAATAAAGCTTTGGTTACGCAATCAAGCTCAGCTATTCCTGTTGTTCCTTTATACATTTCTTTATTGTACAAAGTCATGAAAGAAAAAGGAATTCACGAGGGTACAATTGAACAAATGCAACGTTTGTTTGCCGAGCGACTTTATACTGCTGACGGTAAAGTATTGCTTGATGAAAAAGGTCGTATCCGTGTTGATGACTTAGAAATGCGTGAAGATGTTCAGGCTGAAGTTGCAGCATTGTGGGAGAAAGCAACAACTGAAAATTTAGCGGAAATTTCAGATATTGAAGGTTATCGTAACGAGTTTTTCAATTTGTTCGGTTTCAATTTTGAGGGTATCGATTACAATGCTGATACCAATGAAGTTGTTGGCGTACCTAGTATTGAGGGTTAAATTTAACGAATATACCTACAAAAAGAGCGATGAATGTTTAAACATTCACCGCTCTTTTTGTAGGTATATCTTTGATACAATATAGATGTTTAGTGGAGACTATGGTGTCAGCTCCCGCTGTTTTTGATAGAGTAGGTTTCCAACAACGGCAAAACCAATGCAGACCATCATGGTACTAAATGGGTATATCGCTGTCATCCCCCTATTATTGGCCACAAAGCCAATTAATGGACCTGTGATGCCAAGTGAAATATCAATAAATAGCCCATAAGCAGCCAGAGCAGAGCCTTGTTGACTTTGGTCTACCCGTTTAATGGCTTCGACACCAAGCGCAGGAAATACCAGTGAGAAGCCAAAACCCGTTAACGCAGCGCCCAATAGGGTCCATAAGGGATCAATTGCCACGGCGATAACCGTGAGGCCTATTGTTTCGACGAAAAGACTAACTAAGGCAACCTTGAGCCCACCATATTGGTCAATGACCTTATTGAAAATTAGTCGTGTTAAAATGAAAAATACGCCAAATAAAGTTAAGCATGCTGCCCCATTTTCCCAATTAAAATGTTCATAGTAAAGCGTCATAAAAGTGGAGATACTGCCAAACCCCAGACCACCTAAGGCAAGACAAATTCCAAAGGGAGCTACTAAAAGCAATACGCGTCTAAAACTCACTTTTTCAGCCTTTTTACCTGCCACTTGATAGGGTGTTTTTGCGCGGCAATAAAAATAGCCGAGCAGACCAATAGCACTGGTCAATAGAGCCAAAGCTTCATAATTGATATGATCCACCAGCAACACACCCAAGGGCGCACCAATAGCCAATGCACCATAGCTGGCTATTCCGTTGAAAGAGATCGCTTTTGCGGCATGTTCGTCGCCGAGCTCCATTAATGCCCAATTTATAGGGCTCGCACCCACTAGACCCTCTCCAATTCCAGTAAACAAGCGGGTAATAAGTAGGAGACCCAAACTGAGCAGAGGCTGAGACCGGAATAAAAAAACAAGCAGTAAAAGGAGTCCCGATAATGCAAAAAATAACATGCTGCGCAGAACGGAAATCTTGGGGCCCTTGGTGTCCACAATTTTTCCTGCATAACCGCGTAGTAGGAAAGTAGCGATATATTGAACGCTAATAACCAGTCCCGCAATAATTGTATTAAATCCTAAAGTTTGATGAATAAAGATGGGGAGGGTAGCAAGCGATAGGCCGATTGTGAGGTAACCAAGGAAAGTTAAAGAGACGTAGCCTAAAATCTTTTGATTGACCTCCCGAAGAGAAACTGTCATTATAAAAATTTTAGGCGAAATTACGTCTTTATGCTTGTTTTAAGAAATAAAATCAATAAACAACTGTCTCTTTAATATCACAATTTTTCTCGAGCCATTCTTGGTCAAATTGTTTTGGCGAAATTCTTTTGCCTTGATAGATATAGTAAACTTTTTCAGATTCACCCTTTACTGGGGGACCAGGTATTTTATTGACAATCTTCTCTTCAGGACAGTCCTGTATCAAAGCCTGTTCTTTGACCTGACGAGTTTTACATGAATTGAAGGCGATAACAAGGATGAAAAGGTACAATAATTTATTCATGAGTTTAGTTTTAATACAATTGTTAACGTAAGCGCTGTTCAAAATGCGACATCAATTATTCAATAGTGTACAACTTTTTGATCGACTGTTTGTTCTATAAAAGATACCTGAAAGGCTAGAATCGCGACAGGAGAAATTAACGTTAGAAAAATTAAATAATAAGCATAGAAAACATGAGAAGAAAAGCAACAGCCCAATGGAATGGCAATCTGAAAGAAGGAAAAGGTAGCCTGACCACAGACAGTACAGCGTTGGATCATACGCAATACTCATTTTCGACACGGTTTGAAAATGGTGTGGGGACAAACCCCGAAGAATTATTGGCAGCAGCACATGCAGGATGCTTCACCATGCAATTGAGCGCTTTTCTTTCTGAAGCCGGTTTTGTCCCGGAAGAATTAATCACCGTGTCGACAATCGTGTTCGAGAATGGTTCAATTGTGCGATCTGAACTTGAACTGCAAGGAAAGGTGCCAACGATAAGCGAAACTGAGTTTCAAACAATAGCGCATAAAGCGAAGGAAAACTGTCCGGTGAGTAAAGCATTCAGTTTCGAGAAAACCTTAGATGCAAAGTTACTTTGATAAAGGCGTTCTATCGAACAAAAACTTGGTCTTTTTTCGTTAAAAGGAGAAAAAGCTGTTATTTTTGAGGCTAACATAAATAATTAGCAATATTGAATTTTAATCCATTGAGTTTTGGTTCAGAGAAAGAAAAATAAGTTAAGTTCAGCAGCGCTTGCGGAAAAGAATCTGGAAGCTGGAAAGGCATTTTTGGAAAAGTATGCCCAGCAAGAAGGAGTAATCGTATGCGCATCGGGTTTGCATTATAAGGTATTAACAAAGGGGGCGGGGCAAATCCCCAAGAAGTCGGCTAAAGTTATCTGCCATTATAAAGGCGAGCTTCTAGACGGAACTGTATTCGATAGTTCGTATAGGCGGAAGCGCCCCGAAACGTTTTATATTAATGAACTCATCGTGGGATGGCAAGAAGCGATTTCAATGATGCCGGTTGGATCAATCTGGGAGGTGTGCCTTCCACCAAAACTGGCTTATGGAAAGGAAGAGTTGTTACCTCGAAAAGGAGGAGAATGTACGTTGATATTTCAGATTGAGTTAATTGCGATTTTAGCTTAACCCTAAAAAACTTCCATAAAAAAGCCCGCATCTGATGACGCGGGCTTTTTTTATGGAAGTTTATTTTTTACTCTACTTCTTTGATCTTAGCATTGATTTCGGCCGTTTTAGCTTCGTCTTGCATAAAAATATAGTAGTTCTTTAAATTCGTTAAAGCATCTACATTTTTTGGTTGCAAAGAAACTGCTTTCTCTAAGTAAGGAAGCACTGGCTTTAATTCTGCTTTAATCTTATTTAATTCTGCATCATATTGCGCTTGCGTCAATTTTCTGTTATTATTAACAACATTTAATTTTTCACGTGTTTTGTTCATTAACGTGATTGCTAAATTTGTATTTGCCTCAAAAAAGTTAGGATCAATCTCCAATGCTTTTTTGTATGCTGCAACTGCTGCGTCTTCGTTTTTCGCTGAAGATTGGGCTATGCCTAGGTAATAATTTAAGCTTTTATTGTTTGGATCTTTTGCTAATTGTGCAGTGATAGCATCAATTGTTTCTTTTTCGTGGCCTGTAATCAGATTCAATTCGATGTTTTGAGTCATCGCCGCATTGTCATCTGGATAAGCTTCAGCCGCTTTTTTTGCATATTCAAGTGCTGAAGTTGTATCTTGCATAGAGAGGTACAATTTCGGCAGATCGACCATAATCGTTTTATGCGAAGAGAAATCTTTTCTTGGAATTAGTTCTTTATAACGTTCCACAGCATTCTTATAATCCTTATTTGATAGCGCTGCAACACCGCTGTAATAAGTAACTAATGTATCTCCAGGAAGATAGGTCAACGCTTTTGTAAAAGAGCTGTACGATTCAGCATATTTTTGTGCTTGATATGCTTCTGCTCCCAAATTGAAATTATATTGTCCCAGAATTTGTTCTGCAACAGTAATATTCGCTTTATTCGCACCGTCTGTATCCAGCTGTTTTGCTTTCGCAATTCCGTCCTCAGCCAATTTCGCTAATTCAGATGACTTATCTATTGTTGATAGGTTTGCATTTACCAATGCATATACCGTCCACGCTTCCGCATTATCTTTTGTTTTGTCATTGACAACAGCTGCGTCAATAGCTTCTTTCGCCGATTTCAAATTAGGAATACCCAATTGAACCGTACCAGCGTCTTTCAATTCTTGGAATTTCGCTAGGGCAGATTTTGCCTTTTTAACATTGCCCGTCTGCGCAAAAGAAACTGAGGTATATACAGTACCTATTGCTGCTAATAATAATAGAGATTTTAAATTCATATCTATTTAACTGTTAATTGATTCAATAATAAATTCACTCTGTCTAATTGAGATGCGTCATCAATAAGCTTATAATATTTAGCCAAAGCTTTAAGCGCATTGACATCATAAGGCTTAATCTCATTTGCCTTCAACAGATACTCGATGGTCAACTCTTGTATATCCTGGTTGGAAGGTTCCTTTAATAAAGTCTCCAGATTGATTAACCCTAATGCAAGATTAGATTCATAATTATTCGGATCCAATCGTAATACATTATTATAATATTCTTTCGCCCGTTTTATATCATTGGCATTTTCGTAAGAATAGCCTGCAATATAGTTCAGTTCGACATTTTCAGGTTCTAGACGGATAGCATCAGCAATGACATTTAAGATAGCGTCATAAGAATTATTGGCCGAATACACATCAATTAATCTAAAAAGTATCTGTTTATTTTCAGGAAATATAGCATGTCCTTTTTCAAGAACGTTCAAGACATCCTGTTTAGTACCTCCGAGCGAATAAATCTGCGCTAATTCAAGAAAGTAATTAGGCTTTGGATGTTCACTTTTAATGAGTTCATCATAATATTTGATTGAATTCATATAATCTTTATTCTTGCCGGAGAGTACCGCCAGATTATATTTGAGATCATTATTTTTGAAACCAAGTGAATCTATTCGAAGGTAAGCTTTATAAGCTTTGTCAAATTTGCCATCTTTTAAAGCCAACGCTCCCTGATAGGATATGGCTCCAGCAAGATTTTGACGAATGTAGTCCATTTCCGCAGGAAAGTTTCGACGTGCTTTTTTTTGATCCAGAAGCTTAAGTGATTTGATGGATACGTCGATAGGATCCATTTTATAGGGCTGCTTCCTTGTTGAATCTGCAACTGCCAAGGAGCTATATACCAATGCCCTTAAAAGGTTATTATTGACAGAAGCCGAATCTTTCTTTGATTGGAAGGCGGCGTCTGCAAACTTTCGCGCATTTTCAAGATTTTTAAATTCGCCAGTTTTGGTATATAAAGCAAAACTGTTGCTGCCCTCCTTTAAATTGGATTGGGCAACAACAGTTAAACTACTTGCAGATATTAACAATGATATCAGTAAGTTTTTCATTAGACTATTTATTCTTCGTTTGAGTCCGTGTTTTCTTCAGAAGTCGAATCACCATTTTCCGTTGACTCTTCGGTCAGTTCAGACTCTTCTTCAGATTCTTCTTCACGATCGACTTTCGTAATAGACGCGATCTCGTCGTTATCTTTCAAATTAATGAGCCTTACACCTTGTGTTGCACGTCCCATTACTCTTAATTCTTCTACAGCAATGCGGATAACAATACCAGATTTGTTGATGATCATTAAGTCCTCGTTGTCCGTAACGCCTTTAATTGCAACGAGTTCACCTGTCTTATCGGTGACGTTGATTGTTTTCACACCTTTACCACCACGATTCGTTACGCGATAATCCTCGATATCTGTACGTTTTCCATATCCTTTTTCAGAAACGACCAACACGGTAGTTTCCGAATCATTCACACTAATCATGCCAATCACCTCATCGCTTTCCGCTGCCAAGGTGATACCACGTACACCTGTTGCCGTTCTGCCCATTGGACGAACCGTAGATTCATTGAAACGAATTGCACGACCAGAACGCAGTGCCATGACAATTTCGCTGCTTCCAGTAGTCAAACAAGCCTCAATTAATTGATCGCCTTCATTGATATTGATGGCATTGATACCGTTTGCTCTTGGACGAGAATAGGCTTCCAACGACGTCTTCTTAATCGTACCTTTTTTGGTACACATAATAATGAAATTGTTTTCCAAATAATCTTGGTCTTTCAGGTTCTTCACCAGGATGAAGGCCTTTATTTTCTCTTCTTTTGGAACGTTGATGATATTTTGAAGTGCTCGACCTCTAGAAGTACGGCTTCCTTCAGGAATCTCAAATGCACGCAACCAGAAACAGCGACCTGCCTCTGTAAATAGCAGCATATAATTATGTGCCGACGCTGTAATGATATGTTCGGTAAAATCTTCTTCGCGTGTATTTGTGCCAATTGATCCGCGGCCACCGCGACCCTGACGTTTGTATTCGGATAATGGTGTGCGTTTTACGTAACTGTTGTGGGAGATTGTGATAACGATTTCTTCATCATCAATAAAATCTTCCATACGCATATCTTCAGCAGAGTGTACAATCTGGGATCTACGTTCGTCACCATATTTTTCTTTGATCTCAATTAACTCATCTTTGATAATTTTCATACGAAGTCCCTCGTCTTCCAATATCGATTTTAAATAGTCAATTGTTTTCATCAATTCAGCATATTCCTCTTTAATCTTATCACGTTCCAGTCCTGTTAGACGACGTAAGGTCATATCAAGGATCGCGCGAGCCTGAAGATCGGATAGGCCAAATTTCTCCATTAATCCAAGGCGTGCATCTTCCGGAGTATCCGAATTACGGATCAATTTGATGACTTCATCCAAATGATCCAAGGCAATTAAATACCCCTCTAGAATATGAGCACGTTTTTCAGCTTCCGCCAGCTCATAGCGTGTACGTCTAACGATTACCTCATGTCTATGCTCTACAAACTCATGAATCATGTCTTTCAGATTCAATAGCATTGGCCTTCCTTTAACTAAAGCAATGTTGTTTACTGAAAATGAAGTTTGTAGCGCTGTGTATTTAAACAAATTGTTTAAAACAACATTTGCATTTGCATCGCGCTTGATGTCGTACACAATACGCATCCCGGTACGGTCAGATTCATCACGAATAGCAGAAATTCCTTCTAATTTCTTTTCGTTAACTAATTCGGCTGTACGCTCGATCATATTCGCCTTGTTCACTTGATAAGGAATTTCGGTGACGATAATCTGCTCTCTACCCGATTTGGTTGCTTCTATTTCAGCTTTTGCACGCATAACAATACGGCCACGACCTGTATTACAAGCATCTTGAACCCCAGCATAGCCGTAGATTAATGCACCTGTAGGGAAGTCTGGACCTTTGATGTGCTGCATCAATTCCGAAACCTCGATATCACGATTATCAATAAAAGCGATTGTACCATCGATAACCTCGGATAGGTTATGTGGGGCCATATTTGTAGCCATACCCACTGCAATCCCCGAAGCTCCGTTGACCAGGAGATTTGGAATACGGGTGGGAAGGACTGTTGGTTCTTGTAGGGAATCGTCAAAGTTATTTTGGAAATCAACCGTATCTTTGTTGATATCAGATAGCATTTCCTCGGCAATTTTCTTTAATCTTGCCTCCGTATAACGCATCGCCGCAGGTGGATCGCCATCGATGGAACCGTAGTTACCTTGACCATCTACCAAAGGATAACGTAAACTCCAATCTTGAGCCATACGAACCATGGTGTCATAAACGGATGAATCACCATGTGGGTGATATTTACCTAATACGTCACCAACGATACGGGCAGACTTTTTGTAAGGCTTGCCACTGGTAACCCCTAAGTCCAGCATGCCATAAAGAACACGTCTGTGTACTGGCTTCATGCCATCACGCGCATCAGGAAGTGCTCTTGATACAATGACAGACATGGAGTAGTCAATGTAGGCAGACTTCATCTGATCCTCGATGTTAATTGGGATAATCCGGTCGTTTGCCGGAACAAGATTGTTGTCGTTTTCTGTTTCTTCAGCCATATGAATTTGGTTTCAATAAAACTAGTATGCAAGCCCTCTAAACTGGCTTGCCACGCATGCGAAGTTACAAAAATTTAACCTCAAAAGCGAATGATTTAAGCCCTAATATACACAAAAAAGACAATCTTTTATGGATTGTCTTGGTACTTATGGGGTATCCTTTTTATTTGATTTTTTTAAAGCGGAGCCGAATTGAATTGCCGATGACAATTAAGTCTGAAAAGGCCATGCTAAGGGCGGCAAGCATAGGTCCGAAAAAGCCAACCGCGGCAAGCGGTATGGCCACAATATTGTACGCGAACGCCCAAAAGAGATTTTGCTTTATCGTCAATAGGGTATGGTGACCAATTTCCAGCAGCTTTTCAATAGATTTGAGCTCATTGTTTAATAAAACTACCTTTGCCGATTGGATGGCAATATGTGTCGAATCGCCAAGCGAGATGCCAACATCGGCAGCAGCTAATGCGGGAGCGTCATTGATACCGTCACCAACCATTGCGGTAGGGCCATTCTTTTTGAGTTTGAACAAGATTGCTAATTTTTCTTCTGGCGATTTATCCCAATACACATCCGCAATACCAAGTTTCTGTGCTGTGCGTTCACATTTGCTTTGTCGATCTCCACTCAAAAGAATAGGCCGTATGCCTTTATCTTTGAGGTATTGGATGAGTTCCTTTGCATACGGCTTAATTTGATCTTCGAGGACAATGCCTGCAATTACAACGCCATTGATGGTTAAGGTAAGGTCATAACGATTAGAGTAATCTTTTTCGCCAAGTTTTGCATTGCAAATGGAGTAGTTATTTCCATTTGTGTCGGTCGCAAAGATTCCTTTCCCTTTTAATTCATTGACTTCCTTGAAGATAATGCGGTAAGATTTTATCTCCTGGAGTTGTTTTCGGATCGACTTGGCGATCGGATGGCTCGAATAACTCTCCAATTGTGCGATGATCGATTCGACTTGCGATTGTTCGATACCAAAGGTCTGAATCGCTTTGATATTAAAATCGCCTGTCGTTAGGGTCCCCGTTTTGTCAAATACCATCTGTTTGAGATCGGACATCTCCTCGATGGTGCTTCCGCCTTTGATCAGTATTCCACTTTTTGCAGCTTTTCCCAGGCCAACCATGACAGCAGTAGGTGTGGCTAGCCCCATGGCGCATGGACAGGATACAACAAGGGTAGCTATGGCATTCATGAGGGATTGCTGCAGCGGAAATTGTGCGATAAAATAAGTAACAAAAAAAGTGAAAAATGATATCGTCACAACGATTGGAACGAAATAAGCGGCTACTTTATCACCAAATTTTTGAATAGGTGGCTTTTTACTCTGCGCATCTTTAATTAATTGGATAATCTGATACAGTACACTTTTAGACCCAACTTTGGTCGCCACGATTCTGATATTTCCTTCGGTTAGTACGGTACCGCCGATGACGGCATCATATTTAAGTTTTTCAATAGGTAGACTTTCTCCGGTTAGCATAGATTCGTCCACCCAAGCCTGTCCTTCCAAAATATCGCCATCAGCGGGGATGAGATTTCCAGAATTTACTTTTAAAATATCACCGGATTTAATTTCTCGGGCTAATAGCTCGACTTCTTGGTCATTTTCAATTTTGATAGCGGGTATATCTTGATATTTAACCAGCTCTTTGATGGCTGATGTGGTTTTGGTAACGGCTCTTTTTTCGAGGACATTTCCCAAAAATACCAGTGTTATGATTGTTGCACATGTTTCGTAGAACTGGTAATCATGTCCTAGATTATAATATGTTCCAATGAGACTATAGGCAAAAGCAGCTGTAGATCCAATAAAGATGAGTACATCCATATTGGGCATTTTGTTCCAGATGGAACGAAATGCACTGATGCCAAAATAGGAAAAACCAATGATGTAAACTGGCGCACAAAGCGCGAGTTGGATAAAGGGATCATGTAGAATAGGTAAATTCGTAAACATGTGACTCCACAAGGGTATCGTAAAGATGAGGCAGCAGAGGAACTTAAGCTCGATAGATTTCCAAAAGCTAGGTTTCTTATCCTTACCCTCCATAACTTTGTAACCCAAAGACTCAATGCCTTTGACCAGCACAGGTATTTGTTCCAGCGGTATCTCCGAAAATTTCACTTCATCTGATGCAAAATCGACATAGATATCCTTAGCACCGTTGTTTTCTAGGTATTTGTGAATTGAAATAGCACAATTTGCACAGTGCATTCCGCTTACGTTAAGTTCAGTTTGCACGTTCGATTCCTTCATTTAATAGCATGTAATGTCTTTAGCCAAAGATAGCTATTTCCTGATAATGCTTTTTACGTAAAGTAAAATTGTTTAGTTTAGCAAGCCCGTTTGAAGCCATTTTACATGAAATATCTTGAATAGTGAATGGGAGAACATTAAATTTGACTAGATAGACAACTTAAGCTTGTGTAAAAAATGACAAAACCGATTTCAATTTCTTTTATCGTCCGAATTATATTGTTGATTGCGCTAACGGCATCCTTTGTTCAATTTGAAACCTTTTATAAGCAGCGGGAGATCATCCGGAATATGGCATACGGCTTAAATACTTTTCTAACAGCTAGTGTCCTGATCTCCATTGGTCATTTTATCCTTGTAAAACTATACAATAGCCGAAATGAGCAGCAGGTTGTACGGGGTAATTTTGTGCTTGGAATTACGCGTGTCGCCACGGTAGGCAATGTCTTTTTCATTATTGTCAGCCTAATGATAGCGGTTGGGATTAACCCAAAAGATTTTATCACCAGCATGACAATTGTCGCAATGGCTATTGCTGTGATTTTTAGAGAATACATCACGAATATGATATCTGGTTTGATTATTATGTTTTCGGATCAGTTTTCTGTAGGCGATCGCATAAAAATCGGCGAATATCAGGGGAAAATCGTGGATATCACGTTGGCTAATCTGGTTGTGCGCGATGAAGATGACGACGCTGTGATGATTCCCAATAATTTGGTGTTTACTGCAACGTTGGTCAATAAGACCTCCCAAAAGTCAAATAAAATTGTTGTAAAATTCGAATTGCCGATTGATCGCTCGTTTGCAGTGGCGGAATTGGAACAGTATTTAAGTCCACTATTTCAAAAAAATCCAAATTTAGATCATTCCCAAGGTTTTACAATTAAGGTCGCCGATATGACTAAAGATTATATCAAGTATAAAGTTGAGGTTAGTGCAATCTCGTCCAGCAATAAAGTACATCAACAGGTACAAAGCAGCATATTAAATGAAATCCTGCAGTTTACGAGACTGTAGGGTCAAATCTTTCTTACTTTGACATTTTTAACAAAGTGGTGGCTTCCTTTTTCCAAAATAAGATCGGCGCGATATCTCGTTGGCAAAATGTTTTTAATTAGATTGGGCTTATTAATTTCGTTCCAGATATTTACAGCCATGGTGTGGCTTTCATCAGCTGTCATATTAGCATATTTATGGAAAAATGAAGCCGGATTTTGAAATGCAGTGGCACGCAGTGACTCAAATCGATTGGTATACCATTCAATAAGATTTTTCTCGCTGGCATGTACATAGATTGAATAATCAAAAAAGTCGGAAACGAATACGCTATGTCCCTTTCGTGGTCGCTGGGAATTGACTTGTAATACATTTATCCCTTCTACAATAAGGATGTCGGGTTGTTCAATCACTTGTTGCTGTTCGTCTGGCAACACGTCATAGACCAGGTGGCTGTATACTGGAACCGTAATTTTTGGAGCTCCTGATTTCACTGCTGAAAGGAAATGAATCAATCTTTTAGCATCATAGCTTTCAGGAAAGCCTTTTCGGTTTAGAATACCGCGTTCGATAAGATATTGATTCGGGTAAAGAAAACCGTCTGTGGTCACCAAATCAACCTTCGGTTTGGACGGGAGTAAACTAAGCACACGTTGTAGCACACGGGCTGTCGTACTTTTTCCCACAGCAACCGACCCAGCTATACCGATGATATAAGGCAGTTTGCTCACTTCCTTGCCAAAGAAGCGGTTTGTTCGCTGGTGAAGACTTTGGAAACGATCAATATGAATCTCAAGTAGATGACTCAAGGGAAAGTAGACTTCTTCTATTTCCTGATTTGTCAAGGGTTCATTCAGTGCATGGAGATTTTCCAGATCTTCGACACTGAAATTGTGCAATACTTTTCCGTTTAAATTTTTCCAGTCTTCACGTTTGATCGATCTAAAAGGCGAGTCTATTGCTATTTGTGGATCCAATTGCATTGTTTGCTTTATTTTTATTCCAATTATCTATAATGCAGGACAAGTAACCTTTTCTATTCGATTCTAGGAGCTATTAAAGGTCTTTTTTGCGCGGACAAATATAATTAGTGTTATCCGTTATCCCAAGAAACATTATAAATGATTTGAAGTTATTACAATAGGATTTGATAATATCTTATGAACGGGGCACTTTTCAGCAATTTTGAACAACCGCTGCTTTTGCACCTCATCTAGATCTCCTTTAAAGCTGATAAAGCATTGTATATAGGTCGTTTGCTGCTGCTCACTTGTTTGCACCTCATAAGATAAACGCACCTGTACTTCTTCCAGGAGCCAATTTTTGCGGTCCGCATACATTTTGACGGTAATGGCTTTGCAACTCCCTAAGGATGATAACAGTAATGGAGTAGGGTTTATGCCCTGATCTTCACCGCCTATATCTTCGGGTTCATCGACCGTTATTTGATGCTTTCCGTATTGTACTGTCGTTGTATAGGGGATTTTCCCTATTGAAACGATTACTTCATTGTCCATAAGCGATAGAAATTAGGATTCAACGTCTTCTAATAGACCTTCAATGATAAGGCTTCCAGTTGCGGGGTTTGTTGCCAAAGGGACATTGTAAAGATCACATACACGCATAAGCATTTGAATATCTGGTTCATGGGCATGTTTTCCTAGTGGATCGCGAAAGAAAATAATGCCGTCCACTTTTCTTTCGGCGGCTAAAGCTGCGATCTGTGCATCACCACCCATGGGGCCACTCAATTTCAATTCTACAGGCAGTCCTGTCTGCCTGACATAAGAGCCCGTAGTACCTGTGGCAATGATATTGGCGCGCTCCAATAATTCCTGGTGATCTTTGACAAATGCGACCATTTCAGGTTTTTTGCCGTCGTGGGCTATTAGTGCGATTGTTTTTTTCATCACAATATAATAATTTGTAAATAGTTGACATTGTTATAACAGCAGACCTTTCTGTAGTATAAGTATGTTATTTAAAAAATATGTATGAGATAATTATTGCTGCGATTACACCGGCTAATTCCGCTAATAATGCACATGGTAAAGCATGCCTAGTACGTTTTATGCCCACTGCACCAAAATATACGGCGAGGACATAAAAAGTAGTTTCTGTCGATCCTTGTATAACACAAGCAACCCTGGCAGCGAAATCCATTGGACCTTTGGCATTCATCAAATCGACCATAAGTCCACGTGCACCGGAGCCGCTGAGCGGTTTCATAAAGGCTACTGGTAAAGCGTCTACAAAGGATGTGTCTAGACCACATAATGCGATGGCTTCGGAAATTCCAGCGACCATATAGTCCATCGTTCCTGATGCTCTAAATACCGCAATACCAACAAGCATGGCGACAAGATAGGGGATTATTTTTACAGAAACTTCGAAGCCCTCTTTGGCACCTTCAATAAATGAATCGTACACATTTACTTTACGGAAAAGAGCCAAACCTATGAAAGAGGTAAATAAGCTGAATAAAATAACATTACCAAACACTTTGCTGAATATTTCAATTTCTGTTTGTTGCAGTCCCGAAAAGTAATAAAGTAGTCCACCGATAAATAATCCCATTGCACCCAGGTATCCTAGAATTACACGGTTAAATAAATTGATTTTTTGATAGATGGAAACGAGAATCAAAGCCACCAATGTGGAAAAGAAGGTTGCGATCAAAATTGGCAGAAATACATCTGAAGGGTCTGGAGCACCAGCTTCCTTCCGATAAGCCATAATTGAAATAGGCAATAGGGTTAAGCTAGATGCATTGAGGACAATAAACATGATCTGTGCATTGGTAGCGGTTTCCTTATTGGGGTTGAGCTCCTGGAGTTCCTTCATCGCTTTAAGGCCCAATGGCGTTGCCGCATTATCTAGTCCCAACGCATTAGCCGAGAAATTCATCAGAATTGAGCCAAGTGCCGGATGATTTCTGGGTATTTCCGGAAATAGTTTATGGAAAAAAGGGCCCACGATTTTTGCAAAAATATTGATCATACCGCCTTTCTCGCCAATTTTCATAATTCCAAGGGCAAAACTCATCATGCCGATCAGCCCTAAAGAGATTTCCGCCCCCGTTTTTGCACTGTCAAAGATTGAATTTACAATTTGCTGAAAGATTTCCGTATCTCCGAAAAAGATTAGTTTTACAAGGGCTACGGCAAATGTGATTAAAAAAAATGCAACCCAAACGTAGTTTAATGCCATATAGATTTAAAATATGCGTAAAAGTAATCTTTTAGAACTTATCCATCAACTGGCTCCATGGATTTTTCTTCTTATTTTGACTCTTTTCCTTAATGAGGTGTGCAACGATATAATCCAATGTATCCTCGTGCTCACTGATCATTTTATCGGATAGGGAAATCAACTTCTGTATATTATTGGGCGAGGCTGCATCTAGCGACGCATTGATACTAGACAAGTTGGAAGGCTCTATGCGCAGATAATTTTGTTGCTTGCCATTATTTTGGAATAGTTGCCGAATAAAAAATTCGGTACTCTCGGAAGATGCACTCGTCATAATGTCAACTAAAGCGGGGCCGATTTGTATAGCAAGTTTCTTCTTAAAATGTTCGTAGTTATAAGCTGTCTTTGATATTCCCGTACCTAAGGATACCATAAACATGTCGTTTATCTGCGTGCTGTTAAAAGCCTTTAAAACTTCAAGTAAACCACATATGGAGGGGTTTTGAGCAAACACACCGCCATCAATCAACGGATATCTTGTTTTTGAAAGGGAATAGATCTCTGCAACAGGAAAAAATGTGGGCGCAGCGGATGTCGCCTTGCAGACGTCTTTGAGGTAGAAATCCCGTGCTTCGCCATGCGTAATTGCTTTTTGCTGCCTGAAAAAATGATTTTTCCGTAATTCAATGTTATATGCAGTGATGATACATGGTTTGATAAGATGGCTCAATTGTGCATTTTGAAAATATTCATCCAGGACATTCGATAATGGATTCGACGAATACAGCTCACTGACCAGGCCAAATCCACTCAGAAATCGACGCCATTTGGAGGCCGTGAAAATTTCAGTTCCATGGTTGACGAATAAGTTTAACGCATCTCGAGCTGAAAATTTAGGATGCGCGGGATTGCCTTCTTCTGGATACAAGAGAATGCTCGTTAGAATTCCGCCGCTGCTTGTACCTGCAATAAAGTCAAAGTAGGAGGCAATCCGTGCATTAGGATCCATCGTCTGCTTTTGCAACTTCTCTTCGAGAGCCACAAGAACCATTGCAGGAATGATACCCCGGATACCACCGCCGTCAAGCGCGAGAATATTCTTCATAAGCTAAAAATTGATTTAGTTAACGATATGTAAATATAATAAATGTCTACAATTGGCAGGAGTCATATATTGGTGACAATTGTCAGCGATCCTGTGCTTCAATGCATAGCGAATCTATTTGTAAATACTTTTACAAATTTGCCCTAAACAAAAAAAGCTGCCTCAATAAAATTTGAGACAGCTTTTTTAGCTAGCATAGATACCGATTTAATTGAACCAAGCAAATACTTCGTCTTTCGTTGGCATATTGATATCCAGTTTAAGTTTTTTACGCATACCACCAAGGTCATTAAAAACCTTGTTCGGATTGGCTTCTTTTAAAGCTTCAATGGTTGTAAAGCCCATTTTTTGTAACGTGGGAACCCAGGCTGCAGGAATACCTTGTTCTTCATAATCTTTTACTTCTGCCACTTTGGCGACTTTTTCAGGTCTCATTTGTGGGAAGAAAAGAACTTCTTGGATTGACGCATTATCGGTCAAGAACATGATTAAACGGTCCATACCGATTCCAAGTCCAGAGGTCGGTGGCATTCCATATTCCAATGAACGAAGGAAATCCTGATCTATAAACATGGCTTCATCATCACCTTTTTCAGAAAGACGTAATTGATCTTCAAATCGTTCACGTTGATCAATTGGATCATTAAGTTCTGAATAAGCATTGGCAATCTCTTTTCCACAAACCATCAGCTCAAAACGCTCGGTTAAATCAGGATTATCTCTGTGTTTCTTCGTTAAAGGAGACATTTCTTTTGGATAATCCGTAATGAATGTCGGCTGGATGTAGTTTCCTTCACATTTTGCACCGAAAATTTCATCAATCAGTTTGCCTTTACCCATGGTTTCGTTTACATCGATGCCCATTCCTTTGGCAGCGATACGGATTTCTTCTTCAGATTTTCCAGTAATATCAAATCCAGTGAATTCCTTAATGGAATCTGTCATCGATATCCGTTTATATGGTGCTCTAAAGTCAATTTTATGTTCACCGAAGGTTGCTTCAGTCGTACCATTTACAGCCAACGCACAATGTTCTAACAAACGTTCTGTAAAATTCATCATCCAGTTGTAGTCTTTATAGGCTACATAAATTTCCATTGCGGTGAATTCCGGATTGTGGGTGCGGTCCATTCCTTCATTACGGAAGTTTTTAGAAAACTCGTATACACCATCAAATCCACCAACGATTAGTCTTTTTAGATAAAGCTCGTTGGCGATACGAAGATATAATGTAATATCTAAAGCATTATGATGCGTGATGAACGGACGTGCCGCGGCACCGCCTGGGATGGATTGCAGGACCGGTGTTTCTACTTCCATATAACCCGCATCGTTAAAGAACTGACGCATCGCATTGAAAAGCTTCGTACGTTTGATAAATATGTCTTTGTTACTTGGATTTACGATCAAATCTACATAACGCATTCTATAGCGTTGTTCTGGATCTGTAAAGGCATCAAAAGTTTTACCTTCTGCCGATTTTACAACAGGTAGGGGGCGCAGCGATTTGGATAAAACAGTAAATTCTTCTACGTGTACTGCAATGGCCTCGGTTTGTGTCGTGAAGACATAGCCTTTGATACCAACGATATCGCCAATATCCAATAGCTTTTTGAAAACTACATTGTAAAGGTCTTTATTCTCATCAGGACAGACATCGTCACGCTTTATATAAGCTTGAATACGTCCGGTGGAGTCTTGAATTTCAAAAAATGAAGCACTACCCATCACACGACGACTCATGATACGTCCCGCAATGGTGATGTTCTTATAATTCAATTTATCTCTATCGTAATTTTCTAAAATATCAGCAGCATGTGCATTGACGACAAATTCGTTGGCTGGAAATGGATCAATTCCCATATCCAACAACGATTGCATCGCTTGTCTTCTAAGTTGTTCCTGTTCGGATAATACAGTACTCATTCGGTATGAATAATATTTAAAATGTGAAAATCACGCAAAAATAGCCATTTTTTTCAATTCTTTTTATGGATTTTTTTTGAAAACGCTGTAGCGAAAGGAAATGGCATTTCGTTATATGGATAAAAATAGTTAAATAGTGATATTACTACAAGGGGACATTCGGCTATTTGATGTTGAGTTTTATAATTTTAATTTCGTTATCTCCTCGAAAAAAACGTTCATCTTGAAGGGGAGAATTCGATAGATTGTTTACATGGCATATGTTATTGATTGCATATGAAAGGCAATTTGTCTAAGTTTGAAACTTAATAATTAAATGGTTTAAGTGGGTATAATTCGGTCATATTTTTATAACAAGAAGCTATCATCTTTACAGGATGCCTTAGAACGTTGCTTACGCGATCGTGAGGACGGCAAGGCCTTCGTTTATAAGAAGTATTATGGTTATCTCATGGCTATTATTATTCGTTATGTTAAGCAGGATGTGGACGCGGAAGAGCTTGTAAATGAAAGTTTTGTTCGGGTATTTCGGAAATTAGAATCATTTAATAGGGATATTGATGATGAAAATCTCGAAAAATCATTTAGAGCTTGGATAGGGCGAATTGCTGCCAATATTTCGATTGATTTTTTACGAAGTAAAAAGCAGTTTTATTCGGTTGAAGATTTGGGAGAAGGGGATATGCATACTCCTGCAGTACAATTGGACAGTCGACTAGAGGTCAATGAGATTATGCGTCTGCTCGATCAGCTCCCCGAAATTCAAAAAACTATTTTTAATCTCTATGAAATTGAGGGTTATTCGCATGATGAAATAGCCCAGATGCTTAACATACCAGATAGTACGTCAAGGACTTATCTGACGCGAGCGAAACAAAAACTTAGAAAATTATACTTGGATTATACAGGCGTAGTTCAAGAAATAAGATAAATAGTGTTGTTACGATGAAAGACAATAAGAAAAAGGAATTGATAGAAGAGATCATTGGACAATTAAAAGACCATGAACTACCTTATAAAGAAGGTTCCTGGGAGAAATTTGCCTCAAATTATGGCGTTTCAGCACATCGCTCCTCTAATTGGAAGTATTGGAGTGCTGCTGCGGCTGTGTTATTGTGTTTTGGTGTAGGATATTGGGGGCTAAAGACGAATGTGGAGACTGAGTCACCTGCAGTCGTTTTAACACATCTGCCAGAACGAGAAGATGTGTTAGGTGATCATAAGGATTTAAAAGAATCGATACAGCGTTCGTTATCGGGTGTTACGGGCGATAGGATTGTAAGTGCAGAGGTATTATCAGCGAAGAAGCCCTATGCCTATTCTGTGCCAGGGGACCATTCAACTGAAAATTTGGACAATCACCACTTGGTATTGAGTACTGGGCAATTAATGCGGGGCCACGATGTGGCTGTATCAGCCGATTTAAGAAGGTTACAGTCCATGCAATTGAAAAATAATTCATTTTCAGCGCAGGTTGGTTTAACGGAAAGTGAAGCGGAACGGGCAAGCGCGTCAACAAATAACACGTTGACGAATAAAACCGTTATTGCATCGACCAATTCAGGGCTAATCCCGCCTGTTAATCAAACGCAACGTGACGCTGTAAAACTCGCGCAATTGTATGATGCGCAACAAGGGAGAACAAGAACTAGTGTTGTTCACACGAACATTCCTCAAGATAAAAAATGGGAAATGGGCGCTTTTGTATCCCCAGCCTCTACATCGGAAAGCATAACGCTCGGTGGTGGGGTCGCGCTAGCCTATAATATTTCGAGCAAAGTAAGTCTTCGTTCAGGAGCTTCCATTCAACATTATGGAGCTGTTTCGGGTAATTCACCCATCACTCCTGCAATGGGATCAAATTCTCTTAATGCAGATGCGCCAAATTATATTTCTCAATCGAATTTGAATAATTCCTTTGCGATGCGGGCAGCAGATGCAAAAGATGCAAAGAGTAATGAACGGGTTTCAGGTAAAATCCTAACAGTTGATATCCCATTGGATGTTAGATACGCGATAAACAAGAATTTCTATACCTCAGTCGGTGTATCCTATGTTGGTGTATTGGATCAGGAACGGGCAACGATCTATGAAACAAATAATACGGAGTACAGACAAAAATCTCAAGACAAAAATGTTGATGATAAAGGTGTGAACGGCTTTATTAATTTTTCAGTTGGTCGGAAACAGAAAGTTGGAAAATTATCCATTTCTGTAGAGCCTTATTATAAAGCTCCAATCGGAAATTTGAAATCATCCGATTTGAACTATAGCAACGGGGGAGTGAAAATAATTACTAGTTTTTAAATAGCATAATGTTATAAAAAAAGCCGCAGTAAGCTTGAAGTTTACTGCGGCTTTTTTTATAGTCTGCAAATTGGGGTTTATTAAATTTCATCAACGCGAACCCAACCCATTCCTGCGGCTTTCGCACCTTCAACTCCTGGGGTCCCGTCTTCGTAGACCAGGCATCTTTCCGGAGCAATATTCAATTGAGCAGCTGCCAAAAGAAAGGGTTGTGGTGAAGGTTTTCCCTCAGCTGTATCTCCAGCACAAACCAGTGTTTCCAAATCATCCCATACACCAATGGTGGTTAATGTCATGGATAAGGTTGTTCTGGTTCCTCCTGAAACGGCAGCGATGTGTTTTTTACCTTTCTGATATTTTAGATGTTCAACAACGTAATCTACAGGTTTCGTCTTGAAAACATACTCGTCTCGAAAAATAGTAGACTTTAGTGTGGAAAATTCTTGATAATCGAAATCTACCTCATAGCGTTTGCTGATTTCCTCTGCAACAGCCACAGTGGGCCATCCGGCAGTTTCATCAATCAAATTGACGTCCAACTCGACTCCGTATTGTTTGGCTGCAGCTTTATAGGCTTGTTTATGTGCGTCCATATTATCTGCCAGGGTACCATCGACATCAAATAATAGTGCGTCGTAGGATTCGGCAAGAAGGTTTAGTAATTCAAATTTTCGTTGTGATTCAGGTGACATATACTTTTAATAGTGAGCAGTAAAAATAAAAAAATATAATTGGACGAGCAAAAAAGAAGAAGCTGTCTCAAATTTA
>NZ_DJTD01000035.1:0-571 GCF_002440385.1 Sphingobacterium sp. UBA6317
GTTTAAGTACTTCCGTATTTCCCTGTACAGGCTATTGCATATCCTCCGCCTATCGGTTCTCGCAGCATAGGACCGTTGGTGTGCCCGGTCCATCGGTAGCTGTTCCGCAAACGGTAGCAGTCCTGCAACCACAACTGTTACTGTGCTCAGTGGTAATGGTACATTACTCCTATCTCACTTAAAGCCAATGCCCTTTTCTTTAAACCTGCAAGCTGCAGCATTACTTCCCGAATAACCGGATATTCCTCAGAAACTCTTTTCATCCCTTTGCGAGAGATAGCTACAATATGGCGAAATTTTGAATTAGTACTATTGGCATCGGGCCTTTATTGCTATTTATGTTGTCTATAAACAGCTTCGTAATAGGTTTGTAGCTTTTGCCTATGCTAGCGGTGGATTATATGGTCCTTGTTTGTAAAAATGGAGTTAAGCAAGAATAGGAAGGCTATCCAATTCCGTAAAGAATCTTGATACGGCAGGTAGTTTTTTTTTACACAGGTATTGAAGAGTAATGTCTTTACTTAAATACCGCAAGTAAACGCGAGTAGGAGTCAAAAACATTAGGGAAGGT